>JAJFIJ010000320.1 GCA_021775105.1 Rhodospirillales bacterium
AGGGATTATCGCGATAATCCCTCTGTCTGCATATCCTTCATCGCTGAAAAACATGCAGATCAAACATGCAAGGCAGGGTGGGGGGATGTTAGCGCTGTAGCGCGACAATAAGCGTTTCTCCCGATGAGGTTTTCACCCCCCTCCTGCTCCCCCCATCAAGGGGGGAGGGATAAAATGAAGGCCTGCCACCCCCATCATTGCCAATCATTTGGCACGGGCCAAAGGGGGGAGGAAGAAAACCGGAGGATCGAAGAACGACTGGAGAAAGACGGAAGACGAAGATGACAAAATTTTATGGAGATTCGTGGGCATTGATCGGGGTTTATGGGTATTTGGCGGGGAAATCGAGGGGCAAAATGCCCATAGATGCCCATCTTTCCCCGTCCCTGGACATGGAATTTCCGGGTTTACGGCGCGGATGACTTGCAGAGCGGGCAGCATTGCGCCATATCAGGCGCGGGAATTCGGTATTGCTGCCGGGTTCGGGAAATTTATGAATTTGAAGACGATGACGACTAGAAAGGAATTTTGATGACGAAGGAAACCTTCACCTTCCAGGCCGAGGTGAGCAAGCTCCTCGATATCGTGGCGCACTCACTTTACAGCCACAAGGAAATCTTCCTGCGCGAACTGATCTCGAACGCGTCCGACGCCTGCGACAAGCTGCGCTATGAAGCGCTGACCAATGCCGGTCTGACCGACGGCGACAGCGATTATCAGATCAGCCTGACCGTGGATGCCAAGGCCAAGACCCTGACGGTTTCGGATAACGGCATCGGCATGGCGCGGGGTGAACTGTCGGAAACGCTGGGCACCATTGCGCGCTCCGGCACACAGGCGTTCATGGACCAGCTGGCCGCCGCCAACGAGAAGAAGAAAAAGGCCAAGAACGGCGATAGCCGGGTTGATCTGATCGGCCAGTTCGGCGTCGGCTTTTATTCGGCCTTTATGGTGTCCGACAGGATCGAGGTGATTACCCGGAAAGCCGGCGACGAGGCCGCATCGAGCTGGGTTTCCGAAGGCGACGGCGAGTTCACCATCGATGAGGCAACCCGCGAGACACGCGGCACCGATGTTATCCTGCATCTCAAGAAGCAAGAAAAAGAGTTCCTTGAAGAACCGCGTTTGCAGAACATCGTCAAAACCTATTCCGACCACATCGGCATTCCGATTGTCCTGATGCCGATCAAGAAAGACGACGTCGAGCGCACACTGAACACCGCATCAGCGCTGTGGACGCGTGAGAAAAAAGACATCACGCCCGATCAGTATAAAGAGTTCTATCATCACGCGGCGCATGCCTTTGATGATCCGTGGCTGACCATGCACAACCGCATTGAAGGCGTGCTTTCGTATACCAACCTTTTGTTTATCCCCTCAGCCCAGCCGATGGATCTGTTCAATCCGGACCGCAAGACCAACGTCAAACTGTACGTGAAAAGGGTCTTCATCACCGACGACTGCGAAGGTTTGCTGCCGTCGTACCTGCGGTTTGTGAAGGGGATTGTTGATTCAGAAGATTTGCCGCTGAACATCAGCCGTGAAATGTTCCAGCACAACCCGGCGCTGGCCAAGATCAAGAAAGCGCTGACCAAACGGATTCTCGGCGAGCTCAAGAAAAAGGCTGAAAAAGCACCGGAAGAATATAAGACGTTCTGGGATGTCTTCGGACTGGTTCTGAAGGAAGGGCTTTATGAAGATTATGAAAATCAGGAGAAATTGCTCGAGATCGTGCGGTTCAAGTCAACCAGGAATGACGCGCTGATCAGTCTGAAGGATTATGTCGAGCGCATGCAGCCGGGTCAGGATGTGATTTATTACATCACCGGTGAAGACGCGGCGCAGACGGCACTGAGCCCGCAACTTGAAGGTTTCAAGGCCAAGGACGTCGAGGTGCTTTTGCTGACCGATCCGGTTGACGAGTTCTGGGTGACTTCGATTGGCGCGTTTGAAGAAAAACAGTTCAAATCGGCAACCCGTGGCGGGGCTGATCTTTCCAGTGTCGGCAAGGACGGCGACGACAATAACAAGGATGACGCAAAAAAGGATGATGAGAAAAAAGCGGCGACGGTTGATCCGCTGCTGGCCTCGTTCAAGCTGGCACTGGGCGAACGGGTCAAGGATGTGCGCGCGTCCGAGCGCCTGACCGACAGCCCGGTCTGTCTGGTCGCCGATGAAGGGGATATGGACATCCATCTGGTACGGCTTTTGAAACAGCACAAACAGCTGCAGCAGGACACGCCGCGCGTGCTTGAGATCAATGCTGATCATGCCCTGATCAAGGCCCTGAACGGCATTGCATCGAAAAGCGAAGGCCCGAATACAACGATTGAGGATGCGGCCTGGCTGTTGTTTGATCAGGCGCGGATTGTTGAAGGGGAAAAAGTCGAAGACCCGTCGGCGTTTGTTCGGCGCATGGCATCGGTTATGGAAAAGGGCCTGCCTGTTGCCTGAAACTGACGCCTGAAATTGATGCCATTGGCGAAGTACCGATGTCATTGACGCAGTTGTGATAGCCCTGGCGGGTCAGATCGTGGTTTGATTAACGCCAGCAGCAACGCACCCCGCGTTGTGGCGGAGGGTTCGGATCATGCATGTCACCATACTGGCACTGTTCGCCGCCTTGATATCGCTGACATCGCCGGTAGTTGTCCGCGCCGATACGGTGACGGCAACAGAGGTGGTCTTCCCCGCCGCCGATGGCAGGCCACTCGGCGGGACACTCTATCAGCCGGACCTGTCGGACGGGCATCTGCCTGGTATCGTTCTTCAGCACGACTGTTTCGGCATCCACAATTTCCAGCGCCAGCAGGCCCGTGCACTGGCCGAAATGGGCTATGTCGCGCTGCTGGTCGACAGCTTCTCAGGTCGCCGGATTTCGACGACCTGCACCGCGGCTCCGGGTCTGGAACTGGATGATGCGGTTGCCGCCAAGTCCTACCTTGAGACCGTTCGCAATATCGACCCGGACCGCATCGGCCTGATTGGCTGGGCGATCTCAACCGACATTCCCGAGTTCACGCCGTTCGCTGCGATCATCGCGATCTACCCGGCCTGCCCCGACCGGACTGGTCCAGTGCCGGATATACCGGTACTTTTGCTGAGCGGCGGCAAGGATAACTGGACACCGCCCGAGCCCTGCCTGGCGCACGTCAATCGTTTAAAAGACCATTCCACACCGGCCCGCATCCGTATCTACCCCGACGCCGCACACGGCTTCGACAACACCGGGCTTGGCCAACCCCGGACGCTGTCCGGCATCCGGCTTCCATCGACACAGTCAACAGGCAACGCTACCATCGCCTACAACCGTTTGGCCCATGAAGATGCCCGCAAGCGCATTGAAGAATTTCTAGGGCGGCACCTGCAACTGACACTGGCCCGGGCTTACCCGTCTAAAGCCTATTCGCCGCTTCCGCTCAGTGAGGATCGTGACGAAACACCGATCATCAACATCGGTCGTGGAACCTGGGTTATCGATCCGACCGCCGTCGCTGCCAATACCCCTTCCGTCGGCCGCTCAGTGTTTGACCGGTTGTTCACCAGAACCGTCCGAGGCAAACCCGAATACGCCATTCCGTTCCCCTACACCAGACTGATCGCCCAATTGAATGCGCGACTGGCGCCCGGACGATCCGGCGGCGAACCGGTCAAGCAGGTCCTGTTTCCCATGGGCCGATCCCTGCAACGCGAAGCCGCAGCACCCGATTATTTCGCCAACCCCCGCGTTGTCGTTGCTGTTGATGGTGAGCCCGACCCGGCGTTCACAGGCGAACCCATCCTGCTCAAGGACCGTCTGTTCCTTGGTTACGTCGAACGCACCAATGTTCTTGAGGTGATCAGTTACAATGAAGCCGCAGAGCGTTTCGAGTTTCAGGTTGTGAAAAATTACGCTGCCGGTAAAACGCCCGAAGTCTTTTACGCTGACCGGCGGCTCTGCACCACATGCCATCAAAACAAGAGCCCCCTGTTCCCACGCGAAAACTGGAATGAAACCAATGCGGCGGGCGGCAAGGTTGGACAGAAACTCCGCGATATTGCGACAAGCTTTCATGGCATAACAGTTCGTCGGAGCGGTGAGGTTCCGGCCAAGATCGATCTTTCAACCGACCGCGCCAACCTGTTTTCCGTGTTGCAGAAACTGTGGCGTGATGGCTGCGGTAAAGATGACAATCCCGAAGCCGCCTATTGCCGGGCTGCCGCCTTCCGGGCGATGATTCAGTTCCGGCTTGCCAACACCAATGACTTCGACAGAGGATCGGGCATCTACGCCGGACAGTTTGAGTCTGTCATAACCCGGAACTGGCGGAGATTCTGGCCCGGTGGATTGTTTATCCCCAACTCCGACATCCCAGATCGTGATCCTCTTGGGAACGCCAGCGCCATCACCGGCTCGCTTGACCCTCTAAGCAAACGCGGCCCGATGGAGATCTGGTCGGGCTTTCGCCGTTCCGATCCGGAACGTCTGATCACCGGCCTCGCCAATCAGTTTACCGTTGCCGACATTCAGAAATTGGATGTCTTTCTGATTTCGAAATCCGGCACTGCGGAAAATCAGGTCCTGCGCACAACCTGCACGGTATCGTTCAATCCACAACGCGGGCTCGACCATCCGCTCGATCTGAACTGCGAAGACAGCAGCACTGACACGCTGTTGGAAGTCGAGATCGCCTTGCCCGGTCGGACCAGGACAACCGGTAAGCTGAAACAGTTCGAGATCAGCGGAATGGCGCTTGGCGATCGGGTCAACCTGACAGGCAAACCAGGTCAGGCAATGTCATTTACGCTTGCCCGCCAGGGATTGAGTGCCCGCATGCCGGACGGTCGGCGGATTGCGTCTCTCGCGTTTCTGCCCCTGACTTCTGGCGGCGCACCGGCGGAGCGCTTTTCCAAAGAGACCCGCAAGGCAGAAGTGGAAATCAAAATCAGCAACGATTTTTCTGTTGTCACACAAACCATCGCGCGCCTTGCCGAACAGGATGACGGCATGTTCGCTGCCACGCCCTTTCACGGGCCGAAAATTATGAGCAGGTTGTTTGGAGCGATGGGGATATTCCGGACGATCTGGTGTTGCGCGCCCGACGCGCCGGCACCGCCCCTCAAAGTAGATACCATCCGGCCAATGGAAACCGCATCCGAACGCATTCATGCAAATTCATTGCAGTTGATGTCCATAACCTGTGGAGCCTGCCATCGCACCGACAACCCGCACCCACCCAATTTTCTTGCCGGTTCGCCTGCCCGCGTACTCAGCGGCATCCGTGCCTGCGCACCAAGAATCCTCAGACGATTGGCACTATGGGACATTCCTGAAATCGAGCGCGACCAGACGGCGATGCCGCCAACCAATGTCCTGCACGCCCGCGGCCTGACCGCAGAGATGTGGCGGCAGAGTCCGGAGATTCGCCAGATCCGTCAATTCGTGACCACTCTGGTTGCAGAATCCGGAAGACAGGTCAAAGGAGACCTGCACCGCACCTGTGCAGAAGCGCTTCAGACCGTGCGCTGATTTCAGTGCCGGATGCGGCGGATACCCGGATCAAGCTTTTATGATTTTCCATCCAGCGCCAGTCGGGCGGCACCGATGATGCGGCCGGTAGCGACTGATTGCAGGATCACGGCGCAGACATCACCACCGGCGGCACTGGCGGGGATGGCGATCCGGGCGGGTTTTCCCTGCCACGTAGCGATGCGGGTCATGTCGCGCACGACATTGACATGCTCAAGTTTGCGGCCGCTGTTCTCGCCCCGGCGGACATCGGTTTCCTGCCGGCGATCATAGAAGATCGAATAGACGTTGACCGGACCGACATCGGCTGCGGCCTCCAGGTCAAGCATCATGCCGTCCGACGATGCGGTCAACCTGACTGGGATTTTCTGAAGGCTTTTGGCTTTGGCAACGGCATCAAGGATTTTCCCGCGGTCAGAACCGACACTCTCATAGGCGCCATCGATCACGACTTGCGGGGTGTAGACATAACGCAACTGGAATTGACGGGCATACTGACGCTGGCGTTTGGTATTGCGGGGGTCAGCGAAGGGGTCTTTCCAGCCGATATAATCCCAGTAATCTACATGCAGCGACAGTGCCAGTATATCATCGCGCCCGGCCAGTTCGCCAACGAACTTGTCGGCAGGCGGACAGGACGAGCAGCCTTCAGACGTGTAGAGCTCAATAACCGTCAGGTTCTGTTCGGCGGCCTGGGTGGTGTGTGCCATGACAACCGCAAAGGTTGCCAGCACCAGAGTTTTTAAATACGGCATGGCTTATGAATACAAGACGTGGCGCGTCCACACCAATCACATGGCAGTGAGGAAACCGTGAATTGGCCGGTTTCGCTCAGGCCGCATCCGTCATCATGTTACGCAGCACGTAGTGCAGGATGCCGCCGTGCAGGTAGTAGTCGACCTCATCAAGCGTGTCGATCCGGCACTTCAGCGTGATCTCCTCGATTGTTCCGTCGGCCCGGGTAATCCGGCACGCCACGTCCATACCCGGCTTGATGCCGCCGGCAAGGCCGGTCAGATCAACGGTTTCCGAGCCGTCGAGGCCGAGGCTTGAGCGGGTCACACCATCCTTGAACTCCAGCGGCAGAACGCCCATGCCGACCAGGTTGGAACGGTGGATACGCTCGAAGCTTTCAACGATCACCGCGCTGACGCCAAGCAACTGGGTGCCCTTGGCGGCCCAGTCACGGCTCGACCCGGTGCCGTATTCCTTGCCGCCGAAGACGACAAGCGGCGTGCCTTCTTCCTGATAGCGCATGGCGATATCAAAAACCGGACCTTCGTCACCGGACGGATAATGTTTGGAGAACCCGCCTTCCGTGCCCGGCACCATTTCGTTCTTGATACGGATATTGGCAAAGGTGCCGCGCATCATGATCTCGTGGTTACCGCGTCGTGAGCCGTAGGAATTGAAGTCTTCCGGACGGACCTGATATTCCAGCAGGTATTCACCGGCCGGACTGTCTTTCTTGATGGCACCGGCCGGGCTGATGTGATCGGTGGTGATGCTGTCGCCCAGAATCAGCAACGGACGCGCAGCGGTTACATCCGCTGCCTCATTGGGCTCGGCTCCCATGTTCTCAAAATACGGCGGGTTCTTGACGTAGGTCGAACTGTCCTGCCAGTCAAACACGCCGCCGCCGGATGTGGTAATCGCCTGCCATTCGGGTGGGCCTTCGTAGACATTGCCGTAACGTTCGACGAACATATCGCGGGTCAGGCAGCTTGCCACGGTATCGGCAACTTCCTGATTGCTCGGCCAGATGTCCTTGAGATAAACCGGGTTGCCGTCGCTATCTTCGCCAAGCGGGTCATTGATGATGTCTTTGGTCATTGATCCGGCGATTGCATAGGCGACGACCAGCGGCGGAGAGGCCAGGTAGTTGGCTTTGACATGCGGGCTGATGCGGCCTTCGAAGTTGCGGTTACCGGACAGCACCGCCGTCGCCACCAGATCCCCCTCTTCAATGGCAGCGGCGATGGCTGGAGCCAGCGGGCCGGAGTTGCCGATACATGTGGTGCAGCCAAAGGCAACGATGTCAAATCCGAGCGCATTCAGATCGTCCTGAAGGTTGGCCTTCTCGAGGTAATCGG
The DNA here is from genome assembly GCA_021775105.1 of Rhodospirillales bacterium. GTDB lineage: Bacteria > Pseudomonadota > Alphaproteobacteria > Rhodospirillales > Casp-alpha2 > JAJFIJ01. The sequence goes on from JAJFIJ010000320.1 coordinate 7,603, forward strand.
CAACCACCTGCGAGCCCGGTGCCAGCGAGGTTTTTACCCACGGTGCCGCTTTCAAACCTTTGGCGACAGCATTCCGCGCAACCAGCCCGGCGGCCACCAGAACGGCCGGATTGGAGGTATTGGTGCAGGATGTGATCGAGGCAATGGCAATATCGCCATCGGCAAAATCGTAATTGGCCCCTTCAACATCAACATGGCGCGGCGCATCGACCCCGGCCATGGCTTTCAAGGTTTCGACAAAGGCCGGAGCGGAGCCGGACAGGTTAATCCGGTCCTGCGGACGTTTGGGGCCGGAAATGGCGGGCGCGATGGTCGAGATATCGAGCTCGAGCGTCGAGGTGAATTCGGGGTCTTCCGAACTGGCATCGCGCCAGAATCCCTGTTCTTTTGCATAGGCTTCGACAAGCGCGATATCGTCGCGGTCACGCCCGGTCAGCTCGAGATATTTGAGCGCTTCGGCGTCAACCGGGAAGAACCCGCAGGTCGCGCCATATTCCGGTGCCATGTTGGCAATCGTTGCCTTGTCGGCCAGCGACAAGACATCCAGCGCCGGGCCGTAAAATTCGACAAACTTGCCAACCACGCCGTGTTCACGCAACATTTCAACAACCCGCAGAACAAGGTCGGTGGCGGTGATACCTTCTTTTGGCGAACCGGTCAGCTTGAAACCGACAACTTCCGGGATCACCATCGAGACCGGCTGGCCGAGCATCGCCGCTTCGGCTTCGATCCCGCCAACACCCCAACCGAGAACGGCGAGACCGTTGACCATGGTGGTGTGACTGTCGGTGCCGACCAGGGTATCGGGCATGGCGATGGTGCGGCCATTCTCTTCCTGCGTCCAGACGGTTTTCGCCAGGAACTCAAGGTTGACCTGATGGCAGATGCCGGTGCCCGGCGGCACGACGGTGAAATTGTCAAACGCCGTCTGGCCCCACTTCAAAAACGTGTAGCGCTCACCGTTGCGCTCAAATTCCTTGTCGATGTTGGCTTTCATGGACCCGGCCGTACCCGCCTCATCAATCATCACCGAATGATCGATCACCAGATTGCAGGTCGACAGCGGATTGATGCGGTTCGGATCGCCGCCCATTTTCGCCATCGCATCGCGCATCGCCGCCAGATCGACAACGGCGGGAACGCCGGTGAAATCCTGCATCAGGACGCGGGCCGGACGATAGGCGATTTCATGTTTGGACGATTTATTGGTCAGCCACTCGGCAACGGCCTTCACATCATCGGTGGTGACGGTGCGGCCATCTTCGTAGCGCAGCATGTTTTCAAGCAGGACTTTCAGGCTTTTCGGAAGTTTCGAGACATCGCCAAGACCGGCGTCAGCCGCCGCGTTCAGGCTGAAATAATCATATTCCTTGCCGCCAACGCCAAGGGTGCGGCGGGTGTTCAGTGTGTCTTGTCCGGTTATCGGCACGGCATATCTCCTGCAAGGTTCGTGGATGCCCCAAATTTCAACAGGGAATCTGCATGATTTTTCCGGGATGTCCATATCATCACGGCGTTTATAAGCGCTTCTTGACGCTTATTCTTGGGGTCCGGCAACTTCAAAACCCCCATTTACCCCCATTTACCCCCATAAACCCCCATCATTTTCACGCGCATCGCCATCAAGGACAGAAAAACTCCCGGAATTCCACCGCTTTTCACAGCCCAGAAATTCTTATTGTATGCAGAAACCCCCATTTTACCCCTATCAAACCCCCGACACCGGACCAGAACCCCCATCTTAACCACCCGCCCCTCAGCGGTATTTTTCACGCGACGGGCCGATCAGGGTCTCCGGAGACATATCCTGAATGATGTCTTCCCTGCCCGGTTTGGAACGCATGTACCGACGGATGTAATCGGTTTCCATCCTCAGCACCCCCGCTTCCGGGATCGGTGCGCCATCCAGCGTGCGTGTAGCGACCGAATTCAGTTGGCAAATGGCCCGCATCTTGATCCGCGTCTGCGCTTCGACCGCACGCACGGCGGCATGGTAGTTGTTGGCCGATATGGCCCCGTCATAAATGATTTCCAGCTTGTCGAAAGCGTCTTCCATCTCCCATTGCGTCTCAAGGGCAAATTTCTGACGCAGTTCGTGGATATAGGCACGGACCCCGGCATCGCGCAGCAGGGAGCCCGTCGCTTTTCTGTTTATTGCCCTGCCGGCGGTGATGTTGTTGATCACCTATATGATCACGCTGCTCGACAACGAAGTTCACGCCGCGCTTTATATGGTGGCTTTCTGGGGCATCACCCTGACCGGTTTGTGCGTGCTGTTCTACGCCTTCGGGTGAGGGCCAGCGTCAACCGACACGCTCGAACACCCACGCAAACGCCCGGATCATTTCACCGCGACGCAGGTGCAGGGTGCGAGGTTCATCACCTTGTGCGAGACGCCACCCATCAGCAGGCTTTTGACATCGCCAAGACCACGGCTGCCGAGGAAGATCATATCGACACCTTCATTTTCCGCCAGTTCGACGATCCGGTTGGCGGCATGCCCTTCGGCAACCCGCGTGACGACCTGCTTGAGGCCGGTCTTGCGGGCGCGGGTTTCCGCCTCGATGACGATCCTGTCGCCAAACGCCCGGCTTTCATAAAATCGCGCCGCTTCTTCTTCGAACGGAACGCCTTCGGCTTTGGCAATCTGCGCCAGTCCGTCGGGAACCGGTTCGGGGTGAACCACATGGGTGATGACCAGCCCGGCATCGGAACTGTTGGCGAGATCGACCGCCAGATCCAGCGCTTTCCAGCCATGCTCAGAACCATCAACGGCGACAAGGAATTTTTTGGGCATATCTGTTCTCCCCTTTTCGAAGTGACAGACGATTGCATTTGTCTCTGTTGAGCCCCAGTCGGCGAACCGCCTTTATCGAAGCTCACATAACAGTATATAGACAAATGAAACGGGCGTCCTTGCGTTGGGTCAAGAATGCTTATCCGATGTCGACAATCGGGCCCGTCTTCAACCGGGCAGGTCTTCAATCGCCGGGCCATGGCGCACCAGTGCGCCGCCAATCACAAAACCCTCGTATCTCGGCAGGTTATCGGCGGCATCGAACCAGGGAATGCGTTCCGGATAGAACGAATGCGCACTCGGGATCAGGGTGTCGGGATCGTCAAACGTGCTGACGTGAAGCGCGCAGACCAGGCCGAATGTGTTATGGGCGGTCTCCCAGGAGAGCGGCGTGCCGCAATTGGCACAAAATGCGCGGCCAACGCCCGGTGCCGAACGATGGATGCCCCGTTCGTCGCCGCTGAATTTCACCTGATCAGCTTTGAAGACCCCGAGGGTCGCCATCGGCGCGCCCGTGTGTTTGCGGCAACTGTGGCAATGACAGTGGAACACGGCGGATGGTTCGCCTGTCGTCTCAAACCGCACCGCGCCGCACATGCAGCCACCGGATTTCTGAAGCGTTTTTTCGTCCATGACAGGTTCGCTCTCGTCAGCCAGGAATATTGTTCACTATAGCTACCCCACATCACGCATGTCGACTTTGAATCAGCGCCCGTGATCACCCGCCCGTTTTCCTAACCGAAACGCCCCCAACAACCCACATTAAATTACATGCCTGTATTTTTTCTCCTGTCAGATATGCAAATTTCTGATTGGTAAATCTCAGGGCAGTGTGTCAAAGACTACAACCGGTTCTGCACCATTGGGTGACACAGATGGAGGACACAACCAGATGAGCCTGAGCCCGGTATCGAACGCGCCGAAAAGCGCCAGTTATGACGTCGTCATCGTCGGTGGCGCGATGTACGGCTCGTCGGTTGCGTGGTTTCTTGCCGACAATCCGGATTTCGACGGATCGGTTCTGGTGGTCGAGCGCGACCTGACTTATGAGTTCACCTCAACAGCCCATACCAACAGCTGCATGCGCCAGCAGTTCTCAAACGAAATCAATGTCCGGGTGTCGCAGTTCGCCGCCGAGTATGTGAAGAATTTTCGCGCCTTCATGGGCGATGACCCGCGCGTCCCGGAACTCGCACTGCACAGTTACGGTTACATGTATCTGGCCGACACCGATGCCTTTGCCAATGTGTTGCGTGAAAATCAGAAAATCCAGCAGGCTTGCGGGGCCGGCACCAAATTCATGACGGTGGAAGAAATCGGACGCGATTATCCGTTCTATAATCTCGATGACATCATCGGCGGCAACCACAACCTCATCGATGAAGGATACTTCGACGGCAATACACTGTTTGACTGGTGGAAACGTTCGGCACGCGAGACGGGGGTTGAATATATTACCAACGAAGTTGTTGCCATGACCCTGAATTCCGCCGGAACACGGGTTGAAAGTGTAACGCTTAAATCAGGCGAAGTGATAAATTGCGCCACCGTTGTCAACGCGTCCGGTCCGCGTGCGGTGCTGACGTCCCGCATGGCCGGGATCGAAATTCCGGTTGAACCGCGTAAACGCTACACTTTCATTTTCGCCGCCGAAAAGCCGCTTGATCGTGACCTTCCGCTGACCATCGATCCGTCCGGAGTGCACATGCGGACCGATGGCACGTATTATCTGGCCGGTTGCCCGCCCGATGACGACCCGGCGGTTGATTATGACGATTTCGATCAGGATTTCAGCATCTGGGAGAACAAGGCCTGGCCGGCGATTGCGACGCGGATACCACAATTTGAAGCAATCAAATTGATAAATTCATGGGCCGGGCATTACGCCTATAACACGTTCGACCAGAACGCCATTCTGGGTCCGCATACGGAAGTCGGGAACTTCATTTTCGTCAACGGCTTTTCCGGCCACGGTTTCCAGCAGTCGCCGGCCATGGGGCGGGGAACGGCTGAACTGATCACTTATGGCGAATACCGGACGCTGGACCTGAGTCCGTTCAACTATGCACGGATCATTGAAAACAGGCCGTTTGTCGAAAAGGCAGTGATATGAAGAAAATCGTTCTCACCGGTGCCGCCGGGCGTCTGGGGTCCTACTTGCGCGAACCCTTGTCAAAAATGACCGGGACTCTGGTCTCTTCCGATCTGGCGGAAGACATTGGCACCCTCTACGATGGCGAAACCTATGTACGTGCGGACCTGACAAGCCTCGACGACATGCTCGCCCTGCTCGATGGTGCCGATATGGTGGTTCACTTCGGTGCTTGTGGAGACGAGGCGCCGTTCGATACGATTCTCGGACCGAATATCATCGGTGCCTACAATGTCTGGGAAGCGGCTTATCAGAACGGGGTCCGGCGGGTGGTTTACGCAAGTTCGATCCACGCCGTCGGTATGCATGCAAAAACGGATTTTATCGATACCGAAGTTGCCCACAAACCGGACACCTTCTATGGCCTCGCCAAATGTTTCGCAGAAGATCTTGCCAGCCTTTACTGGGACAAACGTCAGGTCGAGGCAGTCTGCATGCGGATTCTGTCCTGTGCCCAGGTCACCAATGCCCGCGCGCTCGGCTCATGGCTGTCCTATGATGATTTAATCCATCTGGTTGAGCAGGCAATCACAACACCGGTGACCGGGTTTTCCGTGGTTTATGGTGTCTCGAATAACGACCGCGCGCCGGTCGACAATGCGCAGGCAAGCTTTCTTGGATATCGTCCTAAAGACAATGCAGAGCAATTCGCCGACAAGGTTCTCGCGGATGAACCTGTTCATGGGCTTTCCGACCCCCGGCATCTTTATCAGGGCGGCCCCTTTGCGGCGGTCAACCTTGGAGAAAGCGGCATCGCCACCATGAACATCATTGATGATACGAAAAAAACCTGACCGAAACCGGCTTTACGAAAGTTCCGGGTCGACATCAAATTGCAACGCCGCAAGGCGGGCATAGAGCGGATTTGATTTCAGCAATTCGGCATGACTGCCACTGGCGACCAGATGGCCGTTTTCGATCACCGCGATGCGATCTGCGTTGACCACGGTGGCGAGGCGATGGGCGATGACCAGCGTTGTCCGCCCGGCTTTCAGTTTTTCCAGCGCTGCCTGCACGAGGCGTTCATTTTCGGCATCGAGCGCACTTGTCGCTTCATCCAGAAGCAACACCGCCGGGTTGTGCAATAACGCCCTGGCAAGCGACAGGCGCTGGCGCTGGCCGCCCGACAGTCGCACCCCTTTTTCACCAAGGAAGGTGGCGAACCCGTCTGGCAACTGATCCAGAAACTCGGCGGCCGCAGCGGCTGCGGCGGCTTTGCGGACGTCATCATCACTGGCACCGGGTCGGCCATAGCGGATGTTTTCCCAGCCGTCGGCGCCGAAAATCATCGGGTCCTGCGGGACAACGGCAAACCGTTCGCGCACCGCCTTGAGATCGGCCAAACGGATGTCGATCTCGTCACATTCGATCAACCCGGATTCCGGATCATAAAACCGCAAGAGCATCTGGAACACCGTCGACTTGCCGGCCCCGGACGGGCCAACAAGGGCGACCGTCTCACCGGGTTTGACGTCGAGCGAGAAATCGACCAGCGCCGCCGTATCGGGGCGCGACGGATAATGGAAAGTGACGTTATTGAAACGGACGGCACCCCTGGCCGGTGTCGGCAGGGCGACGGGATTATCCGGCGAGACGATATCGGGGGTTGATTCCAGCAACTCAACCAGCCGTTCGGTCGCCCCGGCAGCGCGCTGCAACTCGCCGTAAACTTCGCTGATCACGCCGACGGAGAAAGCGACGATGGTGGCGTAATAGATAAACGCCGCCAACTCGCCGCCGCTGATTTCGCCAGCCAGCATATCGCGACCGCCGATCCACAAAACCACGCCGATGGCACCAAACACCAGCAGAATGACCACGGCAGTAAGCAGGCTGCGCATGTGGATACGCGATACGGCGACGGCAAAAGCGTTGCTGACTTCGCTGGCGAACCGACGGCTGTCTTCGGCTTCGTGGGTGAAGGCCTGCACGGTGCGAATGGCGTTGATGCTTTCTTCGGCAAATGCCCCGACATCGGCCACCCGGTCCTGACTGGCACGCGATAGCGCGCGCACCCGGCGCCCGAAAATCAGGATCGGCACGACGACAACGGGAACAACAAGCAGGACCAGGGCGGTCAGGCGGGGATTGGTAACAAACAGCATAACAACACCGCCCAGAAGATTGAGCGCATTCCTGAGCGCGATTGACGCCGACGAGCCGATCACCGATTGCAGCAATGTCGTATCAGTGGTCAGGCGGGACAGGATTTCCCCGGTTTTGGTGGTTTCGAAAAACCCGATATGCAGCGCCAGAACCCGGTCATAAACGGCCTTCCTGAGATCGGCGACGACCCGCTCGCCCAGCCATGAGACGAAATAAAACCGCGCCGCCGTGCCAACGGCCATGATTACCGACAACCCGAGCAACAGGATCAGGGCGTGATCCAGCGCCTGGGCGTTACCATCGGCAAAACCACTGTCGATCAATTGGCGCAGGCCCTGCCCGAAGCCGAGGATCGCCAGTGCGGTTATGGTCAGCGCAACGACCGCGCCGACCGCGCGCGGCCAGTAGGGTTTCAGAAACCCCGCTGTGCGGCGCAGGTAACGCAAATCCCGCCCCTTCGGACGGTCAAACGCAGCACTGGATCGGGCCAAGGGGAATTTCCTGTACGTTGGGGCCGGGCATTGAGGTCAATATGGAGACAGTCGACCCGCCGGGCAAGATGAAGCCGACGAAATTGCAGGGGAATCGCATATGAAGATTTCAGAATTAACGAAAAAGGAACCGATGGAGATTTGAAAGGCGTTGACCTAACGGGAGGGAAACGTCGATGGAAGAATTTGAGGCCTGTTTTGAGTGTTTGCCTGATCCGCGCGCGGGCAATGTGCGTCATGATCTATTCGAGGTGTTGATGATCGCGCTGTGCACGATACTTTGTGGC
>JAJFIJ010000033.1 GCA_021775105.1 Rhodospirillales bacterium
ACCGCGCTATACGGGTTCGACGGAATTGTCGGCACGCTTTCCAGTCCATATAGCCCCGGAACCGCGTATGTCCTGCTCCATCATTGCTTTGGCGATGTCATGGACAGCGCGGGAACCTGGGGACATGCGATTGGTGGCATGGGTGCGATAACGCAGGCAATGGCGGATGCGGCACGCAAGGCGGGTGCCGAAATTGAGGTGTCTGTACCTGTTTCCGAAGTTCTGATCAGCGACGGTCGGGCAAACGGTGTGAGGCTCGAGAACGGTGATGAAATCAGGGCCAGGGTAGTCGCTGCCAATGTGAATCCAAAACTCCTGTTCGGGCAGTTGATTGACACTGACCATCTCCCGCCCAGGTTTGCCAAACGTATGTGGAATTTCAAATGCCGGTCCGGAACATTCCGTATGAACGTTGCCCTGAATGAACTTCCGGACTTTACCTGTCTGCCCGGCACCGAATTGCAGGCACATCATCAGGGCGGAATCATTATGGCGCCATCGCTCGGCTATATGGAAGAAGCGTACCGTGATGCCATTGATTATGGCTGGTCCCGGCGTCCTGTTGTCGAGATGCTGATCCCGAGCACGATTGACGACACCCTGGCCCCCGAAGGCAAACATGTCGCAAGCCTGTTCTGTCAGCATTTCAACCCGGACCTGCCGGATGGACGATCCTGGGATGATAGCAGGCTGGAGGCGGCGGAAGCCGTTCTCAATACGGTTAACGACTTCGCCCCCAACTTTCGCAAATCGGTCATTGCCAGACAAATCCTCTCACCGCTTGATCTGGAACGGGAATTTGGCCTGATTGGGGGGGATATTTTTCACGGCAGTCTCGACCTGAACCAGATTTTCAGTGCCCGCCCGGTTCTCGGTCATGCGGATTACCGGATGCCGGTCAAGGGTCTCTATCTTTGCGGGTCCGGCGCGCATCCGGGCGGTGGGGTGACGGGTGCACCGGGGCACAATGCCGCAAAAGAGATCATCAGGGACCTTTAGACCAGAAGGCCGCTGGCATCAATGCCGTCAAAGATAAACTGAACAGCAAGTGCGGTCAGCAAAACACCGACAATTCGTGTGATCACGTTCAACCCGGTAACACCCAGCAGGCGTTGCAGTTGTGTTGCCATCAAAAAGCAGATGAGGGCGATCAGCAGATTGGCAACCAGCGCCAGCACAACCATGGCCATCAGTTTGCCGTCCCCATCCGTTTTGGCGACCATCAGAACAGCGGCCCCGATGGTTCCCGGACCGGCAATAATCGGCGTTGCCAGCGGAAAAACGGATATATCGTTGCGATGATGCGCTTCTTCGGCTTCATCTTCCGTCGCTGATGTTGCCGCAGATGTTTTCCCCAGCACCATATCAATGCCGACCAGCAGCAGAAGGATGCCTCCGGATGTTTTCAATGCGGCCATGGAAATGCCCATATAACGCAGCACGTCGCCGCCGAAAAATACAAAAATCAGAAGAATAATGGTGGCGATGGCGACGGATTTTACGGCTGTCTTGCGGCGTTGCCTGGCAGGTACTCCAGCCGTTAAAGCAGCGAAGATTGCAGCCGAATCTACCGGACCCATGGTCGCGAAGAAGGTGGTCAGGGCGACAAGGCCAATTTCCAGCATCTCCGGTGTCATTTGTGTGGCTCCGATGGTGTGAACGGGATTTCCAGCAGATTACAGAAAAGCATTTTCCACCTTCGCCGTGAACCCTATAGTTTGTCAATCGAACGGATTTTTGGAACAGGACGTCAAGCGCGTGGCTAACGAAGAAGGATTTGTATCTCCCGGCAGTCGGGATGTGGCATTTGTCGAGACCCGGATGCGGGTTTTGACATGGAATATCTGGTGGCGATTTGGTCCCTATGTTGACCGTGAACCCCTGATCCTGCAGCAGTTGCAGGACCTGAATGCCGATGTCATTTGTTTGCAGGAAGTCTGGGATACGGGAACGGATAATCAGGCCGCCCGGCTGGCAGATGATCTTGGTCTTCATTTCAGTTATGAGGCCGTATTGCCGATTGACGGTGTTAATTGGGGAATGGCGATTCTGTCGAAATGGCCGGTGCTGGATCAGCAAGGACTGGTTCTGCCGTCGATGCCAAGCGATGACGGCAGTCGGGACTGCAAGGTCATGCGCGCACGCCTTGATGGCCCGAACGGTGTGGTTGATGTTTACAACACTCATTTGAGCTGGCGCCCGGAAGAAAGTGCCATTCGTCAGGAGCAGGTCGGTTTTATTGCCAATCTGGTAAAGTCGACCTGGCAGGGGCCGGTTCCGCCAATTGTCTGCGGTGATTTTAATGCGATCCCGACAGCGGACGAAATCAGGATTCTGACCGGGGAAGCCGCTGTTCCTGTGGATGGTCTCTATTTCTTTGATGCCTGGCGGGCGGCGGGTCATACGGATGCCGGGTTCACCTGGGACAATGCTAATTCACTCACCAACAAGGCACTTCAGCCCAATCGGCGTCTGGATTACATTTTTGTCGGTGAGCCAGCGGAAAATGCAGCCGGACACGTCCTCACCGCCGAACGGGTGGGATTGCAGCCCAGCAACGGAATTTTCCCCAGTGATCATTTCGGTGTTCTTGCAGAACTCCGGTATTAGTGCATCATTGATTTAGCGATTCCAGTAGCAGTTGGGTATTGATTAATGTCTGAAACGCACGACCCGCAGGGGCGCTGTAATGTCCTGATCAAAAATGCACGGGTGATTGATGGTTCCGGGGCATCCTCCCGAGACGCCGATGTTGCTGTTGAAGGTGATCGTATCGCCGCCGTCGGCGCATTGCGTGACTGGAAAGCGGATGAGACCATCGACGCCAAGGGGCTGGTCGTCGCCCCCGGGTTCATTGACGTTCATACCCACGATGATCTTGAAGTGATCAACGACCCCGGTCTGGAATCCAAGGTCAGCCAGGGCGTCACAACGGTTGTCGTCGGCAACTGCGGTGTCAGTCTGGCACCGGTAAAAGCAGGGATAGAACTTTCGACCCTGTTCAAACTGCTTGGGCCGGAATCAGAATTCCGCTTCCCGAGCATCCAGTCTTATCGGGATCATCTTGCGGCCAAGCCACCGTCGGTCAACGTGGCGATGCTGGTCGGGCATTCCAGCCTGCGCAGTGAAGCCATGGGGGTGGATTTGATGCGCGGCGCGACGGACGTGGAAATTGCCGAAATGCGTGATCGTTTGTCTGAAGCGTTGGGGCAGGGGGCCATTGGCATGAGTACCGGCCTGGATTATCCGCCGGCCCGTCAGGCCCCGACTGATGAGGTTGTTGCCATCGCCAGGGCGATGGGGCCGCATGAAGATGCCGTATATGTGTCGCATATCCGAAACGAGCGCGACAGAATTGTCGAAGCCGTTCAGGAAACGATTGAAATCGGTCGACAGGCCTCGAGGATGGCAATTGTCTCGCATCACAAATGCGCCGGTCGCAAGAACCACGGGCGCAGCCGGGAAACATTACCGATTATCGCTGACGCCCTGAAATCGCAGAATGTCGGGCTGGATGTTTATCCGTATATCGCCAGTTCCACGGTTTTGCTGGCGGAACGCATAATTGACTGCGATGAGGTTATGGTCGCCAGTTCCGAACCTCACCCGGAAATGTCCGGACGTAGTCTGGCAGGCATCGCGTCAGACTGGGGGTGTTCTGAAGAAGAGGCCGTAGACCGTCTGCATCCGGCGACCGCCGTTTATTTTCAGATGAGCGAAGATGATGTGGAACGGATCATGGCGTTCGCCAATACCATGATCGGCTCGGACGGGTTGACCGCTATGGACCATCCGCACCCGAGATTATGGGGAACGTTCCCCCGTGTGCTGGCGCGCTACGTTCGTGAACGTGGTGTGCTGGATTTGCAGACCGCCATCCACAAAATGACTGGTTTGTCAGCGAACACGTTTCGCCTGAAAGACCGGGGACTTCTGAAGGCCGGTTATTATGCCGATCTGGTATTGTTCAACCCGGATACGGTTGAGGATCTCGCGACGTTCGAGAATCCGAAGCAACGTTCGGCCGGTATCGATAAAGTGATGTCGAACGGCGCTTTCATTTGGGCAAATGATGCTGATACAGGGTCGAGACCGGGACGCTTTTTGACCCACTGATAAAGGACTACGGGGTTCGTCACTTGTTGCGCGCGCCCGCTTCGTCACATAATGCATAACACAACGCGAAGACCGCCCCGGTTGCTTAACCTGATTGTCCTGTCGGCAATTGGGCCAATGGCGCTGAATATCTTCTTCCCGTCCATGCCGGGCATGATGGAAGTGTTTAACACCGATTATGGCACGGTACAACTGGCTCTGACGCTTTATCTTGCGGCGCTTGCCACAGCGCAGTTATTTGTAGGTCCCATATCGGATCGAACCGGGCGACGTCCTGTTGTTCTGTGGGGCATGACAGTTTGTATGGTCGGGTCGCTGGTCTGCATTTTTGCTCCGACGATTGAAATCCTGATCGGTGGTCGCATATTGCAGGCGGTCGGCGCGTGCACAGGGTTGGTGATGGGCCGAACGATGATTCGGGATGTTCACGGACTTGATAAATCGGCTTCGATGATCGGGTACCTCACCATGGTTATGGTCATGGCACCAATGGTCTCTCCAGCGCTTGGCGCAGTGTTGGAAGAGGCTTTCGACTGGCGAGCGGGTTTTGTTCTGGTGTTGGTGGTGACAGCAGGAATTCTTGCCGTGTCATATGCGATTTTGGGAGAGACCCATAAAGGGCCTTATCGATCTGAAAGTGTCGGACAGATGTTTGGTGCCTTCGTTATCTTGTTAAGGCAGTCGCGGTTTAGCCGTCATGCCCTTCAGATTTCGCTATCCTCCAGCGCCTTTTTTGCCTTCCTGGGTGGCGCACCCTATGTCACCATCCAGCTAATGGGCGTCACGGGAATTGAATATGGCCTGTTGTTCATCGTTGTCGGCGTTACCTACATGGTTGGAAATTTCTTCACCGGGCGCATGTCGGAACGCTGGGGTGCTGATCGACTGATTACGCTCGGTACCAGTGTTGGCGTGCTGGGTGGTGCGGCACTGGTGCTGTTTTATGTCAGTGGCAACCTTACGCCGTTCACGCTGTTTGGCGGTATGGGCATTATCGGGTTTGGCAACGGTCTCTGCCTGCCATCAGGCACGGCAAGTGCGATCAGCGCCGACAAGAACCACATTGGTGCGGCGGCAGGGCTTGCCGGGTTCATGCAGATGGCGACGGGCGCGCTGTCGTCCTATACGGTCGGGGTTCTGCTGTCGGATTCCGCATTGCCACTGGTCGTCATAATGGCGACATCAGTGGCACTGGCGTTTGTTGTCAATCTGCTGGGACAGCGGTTGCGGAGATAATTCCGGGAAGTCCGGTTTAGCTGTCCGTATCGACGATGTCGGCGAACTTCGCCCCTGAAATCCGCGCGTAGTCGACAAACCTGATAAAGATCGAACAATCCAGCCGCCCGGCATTGAACACGACTTCTTCGTTATTGCGGCACTGGTTATCGACGACCAGCGGCAAGTCATCATGAAAGGAGAACGGCGGGATTGCCCCCATCACGCAGCCGGTTAACTGGTTTGCCTGTTCCGGCGTCGCGAAGCTTCCTTTCTGTGCGCCAACAGCAGCACACAAGGCCCGCATGTTGATGCGCAGACTTCCCGGAATGACGGCCAGAATAAACCGTTTGCCGCCACCGCCACCCCTGACGCTTGAGACGATCGCCTTCATTGCCTGTGACGGATGATTGCCCCTGATCTTGCTGATCTCGAGCGAGCGACCTTCAAGTTCGTGCTCGATAATGCGAAAGTCCGCCTCGTTGGACCGAAGAAGTTCAACGAGGCGGGAATGCGTATCGCTCATGCTTAAAGGCGGCCTTCCATTGCCGCTTCGAACATGACTTTCATGTCAGCCGCGCCAACGGGGATCGGGTTGGTGCCCGCCGTCGGGTCATTGGCGGCCATTTCAGACAGTTCATCAAGGCGGCTTTCGTCAATCCCCAGATCCCGTCCGGTATGGGCGACCTCGAAGGTTTGGCGCAGGTCGAGAACCCAGTCCATGATTCCTGTAAATCCGCCTTTGCTTAAACCGATAAAACTGGCCAGCCGATCCATGCGATCCTCGATGGCGGATCGGTTGAAGTTCATCACGTAGGGCATGAAGGTTGCGTTGGTCAAACCATGATGGGTATTGAATACGGCACCAACAGGATGACTTAGGGAATGAACGGCACCAAGGCCTTTCTGAAAAGCCGTTGCGCCCATGGCAGCGGCAGCCATCATGTGACTGCGGGCTTCCAGATCCGATCCGTCCCTGACGGCTTTTGGCAACCATTCGCGAACAAGGCGCATGCCTTCGACCGCGATCCCTTCCGCCATCGGATGATACCCCGGCGCACAATAGGCTTCGAAGCAATGAACCAGCGCATCCATGCCGGTGAAGGCGGTCAGGTGCGGCGGCAGTCCGGCCACCAGTTGCGGGTCACAGATGACAATTTCCGGAAGCATTTTGGGGTGGAAGATGATTTTTTTGGTATGGGTTTCTTCGTGGGTAATAACAGACGCCCGGCCAACTTCAGATCCGGTGCCGGATGTTGTCGGGACGGCGACGATGGGGGCGATGCCATCAGGGTCAGCGCGCAACCAATTGTCACCGATATCTTCATAGTCCCAGATTGGCTGGCTTTGTCCGGCCATCAGGGCCACAGCCTTGGCCGCATCAACGCCGCTGCCGCCGCCCCATGCAATGACACCGTCATGTCCACCTTCACGGTAAACCGCCAGACCATCTTCGACGTTTTTGCCGACCGGATTGGGTTGCACATCGGAAAACAGACCCGTCGGCAGGCCGTCGGCCTCATTGGCGGTGATGGCATCGGTAATCATCGGCAACCCGGCCAGACCGGGGTCGGTGACCAGTAGCGGTTTTTTCATGCCGAGGCTTTTGCAGGCATCGGCCAGTTCGGAAATCCGGCCAATACCAAACCGCATCGGGGTCGGGTAGTTCCAGTTGCCGTTGACGCTGGAGGGATCGAATGTCATTTCAGGTGTCCTTAAAGCTGGGTCTTGAGATGGAAAGATTTGGGGCGAGTCAGATAATCATATCCGAGAGCCGATAAGGTGCATCCCCGTCCGGAATCCTTGACACCGGTCCAGGCAAGGGCCGGATCGAGATAGTCACACCGGTTCATGAACCATGTACCGGTGGAAACGTCATCACCGATACGCAGTGCTGCATCGGCATCTGCTGTCCAGATGGAGGCGGTCAGGCCGAAGGCGCTGTCGTTCATCAGGCGAATAGCTTCTTCGTCGGAAGAGACTTTCATGATGCCGACAACGGGGCCGAAGCTTTCTTCGCTCATCACATCCATTGAATGATCGACATCGACCAGAATTTGCGGTCCAAGATAAGGAGAGCCTGTTTCATCCGGACCGAACGTGCCTTCCGGGACCAAAGCCTTTGCGCCAGCAGCGATGGCATCTGCGGTCTGCTGGCGAACGAAGTCAGCAGCGGAGGCCCGGACAAGCGGCCCGATGGTGACATCAGGATCTGTCGGGTTCCCGAGCTTGTAGTCAAGCGTGGTTTCCCGGGCGATATCGACGAACTGATCATAAATGCTTTCATGAACATAAATGCGTTCAATCCCGCAGCACGATTGCCCTGTGTTGAAGAATGCGCCATCGACCAGGCCCTCAGCGGCGTAACGCACATCAGCGTCAGCGCGCACGTATGCGGGGTCCTTGCCACCCAGTTCAAGGCCGACGCCGACAAATCGTCCGGTAGCCGCCCGTTCAACCATAACACCGCCCGGCACCGATCCGGTGAAGGCGACGTAATCAATTTCCGGAGCCTTGATCAGGGATTCCGTATCGGCATGGTTCAGGTGCAGAAATTGAAATACCCCAGCTGGCAATCCTGCGGCTTCAAAGGCGTCGGCATAAACCTCGGCGCATAACGGGGTCTGTGCGGAATGTTTCAAAATGACCGCATTTCCCGCCATGATCGCCGGTAAAATCGAATTGATTGATGTCAGGTAAGGGTAGTTCCACGGTGCAATGACAAAAACGATGCCCAACGGATCATGCCGGATAAAGCGGGTAAACCCGTCTTTTTCATCGACGACTTCGTCGGCAAGGGCCGAACCGGCAATTGCAATCATGTGGCGGGCACGTTCTTCAACGCCAGCCACCTCACCAGCGCCGTAACGGATTGGCCGCCCCATTTGCCAGGTTAATCCTTCGGCAATTTTGTCCTTGTTGGCGACAAACGCATCAACGGCCCTGGTGCAAATGTCGGCCCGCTTACTGATCGGGGTTCGTTTCCACCGGGTTTGGGCTTCAATTGCGGTATCCACCACAGCGGAAATTTCAGCTGAGGTGGCATAATCGCGCTCGACGTAAACGCTGCCATCTACAGGGCTTACGCAACGAAGTTTGTCAGTCATGGTGATCGGGCTCCCGGCAAAAAAATTGACGCGCGTTTATACTGCTTTCGAGAGGGTTTTGATATCCCGAATGCGCCAAAAACTAACGAAACTCGACCTTATTCGAAGGTGACAGTTGCGACAGCCCGATTAACCTTTTGCTGCGGCCATGATATGGGTTCGGTCGGGGTATCGTCGGCGCTGTCGATACGTGTGCCATCGCCAATTGTGGTCAGGTCGACCCGTCCGGCCTTGTTCTCCACATACACACCCTTGCCACCCAGCAGAGCGACCTCGAATTTGCCATCAAGTGAGCCGCCCCAGAACGTGGTGCCACGAATACCGATTGTTGCGGTGTTGGTCTCCACGACCATTGAAGCGTCGGCAACCTGCATGAGCTTGCCGCTGGTAACCTTGAAGGCACCCTCCAGAAGGCGCATGACAGCATTGTTCTCGCTGTTATCCATAATGAATTCCAGCATCACAAAATGCGTGCGTTCGCCAAGGGTGACTTCGGTATCATCGTTAAGCACGATCTGGATCCGGGCGCCCTTGCCGGTCGAAATGACATCGCCGAGCTGGACATCGCTACCCTCCTCAAGTTTGCGCGGCAAGGCATCCTGCATGGCATATACGGTTTTCTGAATCTTTGTAACCGTGCCGATTACATCCGTTCCTTCGGCAGCGAACTGTGGTGTGGCAAAAACCAGTCCGGCCAAAACCAGAAGGGCAAACAGGCTTCGTCTTGTCAGTGCGGTCATGTTCTTCAGCCTTTAGATAATTTCGAAGTAACGCTCCATCTCCCAATCGGTGATGGCACGGCGGAATTCCCGCTCTTCCCATTCGCGCGATGCGGCATAATGATCGACAAATGTGTCACCAAAAAGATCGCGTGACGGTTTTGATGCCTTCAAACGGCCAGCCGCTTCAAACAGGGTGCGGGGCAATTGCAGGCGTTTCGGGAATTTCTGTTCATACCCGTTCCCCTGAACGGGTGCATCGGGTTCGATCTCGTTTTCAATCCCCCAAAGACCGGTCCCGATCGAGGCGGCAAGAGCGAGATAAGGGTTGGTATCTGCTGCCGCGATTCGGTATTCGACCCTTTGGGACTTGGCACTTCCCTCAATGATACGAAGGGCAACGGTCCGGTTGTCGATACCCCAGCTTGCTTCCGTTGGAGCCCAGAATCCGGGAATCATTCGGGTATAGGAATTAACCGTCGGCGCGATCATCGCCAGCGTTTCCGGCATCAGTTTCTGCTGCCCGCCGATGAAGTGGCGCATTTTATCGCTGATGTTATTGGGCTTGGCGGGGTCGTGGAAGACTGACGATCCGTCCTTGTTCTTCAGAGACATGTGGATGTGTCCACTTTGGCCCGGCCAGTCAGGCGACCATTTCGCCATAAAAGTCGCCATCAAACCATTTTTCTGGGCCATGATCTTGGCGAACGTTTTGAAAAGAGCGGCCTTGTCAGCCGCATTTAAAGCCGTGTCGACGGCAATGGCGGCTTCCAGCACACCGGGGCCGGTTTCTTCATGAAGGCCTTCCAGTTCCATATCCATAAGAATACAGCCATCAAGAATTTCTCTGTAAAGTTCGGAATCGACCGTATTGCGGATGACGGAATAACCAAAGAATCCCGGCTGCAAGGGTTTTAAATCGCGATAGTTTTTTTCGCGTACCGAATGTGGTGTTTCTTCGAAAACGAAAAATTCAAACTCCATTCCGGCGAGCGCATCGAACCCCATGGAGTCGGCTTTTTCGAGAACCCTGCGGAGGATGGCCCGTGAGCAGACTTCTTCGTGCTTTCCGGAAAATTCGCCCAGAAAAAACAGCATGTCATCTTCCCATGCAATATCACGACACGAATCGGGCAGAATTCGTGCGTTGGTATCGGGGTAACCCGTGTGCCATCCTGTTACGGTTACATTGTCATAGAGCTGGTCTTTCGAATCCCAACCATTGACGACATCACAAAAACCGAACCCGCCATCCAGAGAGGACAGAAACTTCTCCTTTTTCATGTACTTGCCGCGCATGATGCCATCGATGTCGAAGACACCGACTTTCACATAATCGAGCCCGCGCTCTTCAATGATGGCTTTTGCGTCTTCGGCGGTTTTTACCTGTCTTGGATCCATGTGCCACTGCCCCCTCATGAAACTGAACTGGCTTAACTTATCAAGACGGGAAGTATTGTGCCATGAATTTGGAAGTGTCGAGCCTAAAGATTTCATGATCATTTCCATTGAATTGAAGACAATCCGGGTTATGGTCTTGTTAATTGTGGGGCGGCTGGGAAACTGTCCGGTTCCACCGTTCGAATTCCAAGGAGATAATGACGATGAACACCACTTCCCTGAGCGCACCGACCCTGGCAGAAAGTGTATGGCCGCTGGGCGAAAAGACAGCAGCACAGCGTTTCGCCCGTGGCGCGTTTCTGGCTATTGTCGGCAGTTTGCTGATCGCTGTATCTTCGAAAATTCAGGTACCGTTTTATCCGGTGCCGATGACCCTGCAAACGATGATTATCCTTTCCATTGGCATGGCTTATGGCCCGCGCTTGGGCTTGGCGACGATTCTGCTTTATCTGGCGGAAGGCGCATCCGGATTGCCGGTTTTTGCCGGTACGCCTGAAAAAGGTATCGGTATCGCCTACATGATGGGCAGCACAGGGGGATATCTCGCCGGGTTCGTTCTGGCCGTTGCAATTTGTGGCTGGGGTGCAAGCCGGGGTTGGGACCGCAATGTCTGGAAAACAACCGCAGTTATGACCGTTGCCACGGCTACGATTTTTGTAACGGGCTTGCTCTGGTTGGGAACCCTTTTTGGCTGGGACAAGCCGATTCTTGAATGGGGCCTTTATCCTTTCGTATGGGGTGCGTTGGCCAAGATTGCACTGGCTTCTGTTTCGTTACCGTTGATTTGGCGCCTATTGGGACGGCAGCAATAGACGATTGGAAATTCGCATTCTGAATAATGGCGGATAAATCGCTCGCCGATATTATAAACGACCATCAGGCCGGAAGGCTTGAGCAGGCTGAAGCGGGTTACCGCAGGCTTTTGGAAAACGACCCTGATAACGCCGACGCAATCCATTTGCTCGGCGTTGTTTTTTTTCAGAAGGGCAACCTGGATGCTGCCCGCGAACAGGTCATCCGAGCCATCAGTCTGAATGCCGGGGTCGCACTTTATTTTACCAATCTCGGGCGCATTGAAAAGGCGTTGGACCAAATCACGGCTGCGATTGAGGCGTACCGTCAATCCCTGAAACTGGCACCGGATCAGGCGGATGTTAATTCCGATATCGCCGCCGCATTGGTTGATGCGGAAGAATTTGCCGAAGCCCTTGGATTCGCAGAACGCGCGATAAAACTGTTGCCGGAGTTCGCCGCTGCCCATTTTAACCGGGGTATGGCTTTGCTCGGACTCGGGCAGCAGTACGAAGCGATTACCGCCTTTGAGGAGACTTTGCGGCTCGATAGAGGTTTTGCGGATGCGCATTTCCAGTTGGGGCGAATGTATCAGGACACCGATCAGCCCCAACAGGCGGAACAGGCCTATCGCCGTGTGCTTCAGGTTGACCCAACCCGGATTGAAGCCCGATGCAATCTTGGCAATATTTTGCGCGCCGACGTTCGGTTGAACGAGGCCGTACAATTGTATGATCAGGCGCTGGCGTTGTCCCCGGATGTCGCCGAAATACACTCCAACAAGGGGGTGGCATTGCATGAACTTGGCGAACGTGAAGGCGCAATCGGGTGTTACCGTCGAGCCATAAAACTCGATCCCGATGATGCGGAAACCCATCGCAATCTTTCCATGGCATTGCTTCAGGGTGGAGAGTTTGGGGAAGGCTGGAAAGAGTTTGAATGGCGATGGCAGACTCGGCATTTCGCCCATACCAGACGCGATTGGGACAAGCCGCAGTGGTTCGGTGAAGCGCTGAACGGGCAGACGGTTCTGGTTCACGCAGAGCAGGGGTTTGGCGACAGTTTTCAGTTTTGCCGGTTTATCCCGCTGATTGCGGAACGGGGTGGACGGGTCATTCTGGAAGCACCCTATGTGGCGCAGGACGTTTTGGGCACTGTTGGTGAATTCGAAAGCATCATCTCGCCGGGAAATCCGTTGCCGTTATATGATTACCATATTCCGATGATGAGTCTTCCCGGAACCTTTGAGACGACAATCGACACCATCCCGTCACCAGGGGCCTATCTGTCCGTACCTGTGGGTGCCGAAATCGCATGGCGGGAGAAATTGAAGAGTGCGGCGGGCAAGAAGCGGGTTGGCATTGTCTGGAAGGGAAATTCTGAACATTCCGGAAATCTCTGGCGGTCTCCAGGGTTGGAGGTCTTCCGGTCGCTGCTTACGCTCGAACATGTTGAGTTTTACTCTCTGCAAAAAGACGACGGCGAGAAGGATCTGCATGATGCTGGACTAAGCGCTCAAGTCGTTGATCTGCACTCGCAACTGAACACTTTCTCCGATACGGCAGCGGTGATCGATCAGCTTGATCTGGTGATAACGCCTGATACATCGGTAGCTCATTTAAGCGGGGCACTTGGATGCCCAACCTGGATCATGCTGCCTCATGTCGCTGAATGGCGATGGGGGATCGGGCGTGAGGATAGCCCGTGGTATCCAGACGCCCGATTGTTTCGGCAATCGACAAGCGGAGACTGGGAGAGAGTCATCTCGAAAATCAGGGACGAACTGCAACAGTTTTGAAGAACGCTATTTTGCCTTCATGACAGTGTTTCTGGCCCAGGCGGACAGGGCTTCTGAAATCAGAACCAGAACGATAATCGAAATTAAAATCGCTGCCACGCGTTCCGATTCAATTTGCAGCACATTTCTTTTCAGATACCAGCCCATGCCGCCAGCGCCGAAGAACCCGACTACGGTTGCTGCCCGGAAGGCCACATCCCACGTATAGATCGCAATCCCGGTAACAGCGACACGGATTTGCGGGAACACACCATAGAACATGATCTGCAACAGATTGGCACCGGATGCACGCATTGCATCAACCGGTCCCATATCGATCGCCTCAATTTCTTCAGCCAGCAACTTGCCAGCAAAGCCAGTGCAGAAAAACGTTAGCGCGAGGACGCCGGGTAACATTCCGAAACCAAGAATACTGACGAAGATAATCGCCCAGATCATCTCATGAACGGCGCGACATGCCATCGTTACGAGGCGGGCGACAGGAAAGATGAAACGTCTGGACGGAGTCATGTTGTGCGATCCAAACCACCCCAAGGGCAATGATGCCAAGACGCCAAACAACGCGCCCAGATAGGCCATCTGAATGGTCTCAACCACATAGGAGAAATAATCTTCATCCAGAATGTAGTCGATGTCGGGCGGATAATAGCGATTGGCCAATGTATTCCCCATGTGGCCGAACATGGAGGTCAGACGATCCAGTGGAATATTCAGATATTCCACGGAATAGGTAAGGAAAATAAAAAGGGCCGTCCAACTGCCAATCCTGATCAATGATCCGGGGAACTTGAAACGGCTCCACTCAAGAGGAGGTGTGCTGGTTGTCATGTCCATCTCCTCCTAGATCACCGATTTGCGTGCGTAATGGGAAACGAACTCACCCATTATGATGAGCAGCAGAATGGTGATGATAACTGACGTCACACCATAATAATTGAAGGTGTTCATCTGACGGAAGAACACCAAACCCAATCCACCCGCACCGACAAATCCCAGAATTGCCGAGCGCCGAATGTTGATTTCCCATTCAAACACAACAACGCTCAATATCTGTGGCCAAACCTGCGGCAGAACGGCGAAAATGATGACTTGAATTTCATTGGCGCCGGTCGCCCGCATGGCATCAACCGGTCCGGGATCGATATCCTCAATGGCTTCTGCCGACATTTTGGCGATAAATCCGAGTGACCTGACGGCCAGCGCAAATACGCCTGCCAATGCGCCAAGGCCAACTGCCGCGACAAAAAACAAGGCCCAGACGATTTCATGGATAGACCGGCTAAGGGTCATCATGAAACGGGCCAGCGGATAGGTTACAGGTCGGTAGGGGGTAATGTTGGCGGCACCGAACCATGCCGCCGGGATGCAGATAATGACGCCAAGCAGGGTTCCCAGACAGGCAATCATAAAGGTCTCTATCGCCGGTCCGACGAGAGAGGGGAACAGCCCGAAATCGATGCCGATAAAACGGTTGGTTGCTTCCAGAACCTTGCCAAGTGAACCGATACGTTCCCAATCCGTATCGTCAACGACCGTGACCTGAACGCTCCAGACCACAAGTCCGAGAATGAAAAGGTAGAACGCCCCCATAATGCGGCGGCTCCACTTCCGGCGCACCATGATCTGATCCATGATTGCATCTTGCTGGGCTGTCATTGCGGGTGCCGTCATGATGTCCTCACAGAACTTCCATGGCGTAGATTTCGTCAAGCTTGGACTGATCCATCTGTTCGGTTGGTCCGTCAAACATCTTCTCACCGTCCTGCAATCCGATGATCTTGTTGCAGAACTCCATGGCCAACTGGACATCATGAATATTGCAAAGGCAGGGCACCTTGAATTCAGTCGCCATGTCCCGGATAAGCGTCATGACTTCCCGGGAAATTTTGGGATCAAGCGCTGAAGTCGGTTCATCCAGCAACAGCAATTTTGGTTCCTGCATGATGGCGCGGGCAATCCCGACGCGCTGACGCTGCCCACCGGACAGTTCATCGGCACGTTTGTCGACATGGTCAATCAAGCCAACCCGATCAAGTAACGCCAGCGCTTTCTGAATATCCGATTTCGGGAAAAGCTTGAAAATACTGCGCAGCGTTCCCGTGTATCCAAGACGACCTGCTAGAACATTGTCCATGACGCTCATGCGGTCGATCAAATTGAATTCCTGAAAAATCATGCCGATGTTGCGGCGAAGCGCGCGCAAATCCCGATGATTAAGTTGGGTAATCTCTGTGCCGTCAAAGAATATCTGGCCGCCCGAAGGTTCAACCAGTCGGTTGATGCAGCGGATCAGGGTGGATTTACCGGCACCGCTTGGCCCGATTATGGCGAAGAAATCATTCGGCTCGACCGAAAAGCTGATGCCTTTGAGTATTTCCGGGCCGGATGAGGAATACCGGGCCTTCAGGTCCTGTACTTCCAGGATCGCCATATCCGTGTCTCCTCGCATAATTAAACCCTTTTCAATTTGGCAGGTTGTCGACCGGGGAAACTCAGGGAGAGTAGGTAAAAAGGCATTCCCCCGGTCGACGTATTGATACCAGTCAGACCTATTTCTTTTTCTTGCGTGCGTCCTTGGCTTTTTTCAGGGCGCGGATGATATCGTAGTCTTTTGACGTCATCTTGACGAATGTATTGGATTTGACATTGTCGAGGAACTTCTCAGCGCCCGGTTGTCCTTTTAATTGCAGGAATGTCTCTTCAATCTTTTTCTTGATGTCGTCACACAGATTGCCGAGATAGACAAATGGGTCCTGCGGGATCGGATCTGACTTCCAGAGAATATTGAAATCAGAGAGTTTGACTTCACCCTTGTTGACGACATTATCGAACCGATGAGACGCAACGAAGGCGGCATCCACCTTTCCCTTGTCGACAGCCACGGTCGACAGTTCGTGACTTCCCGTATAGGCGACTTTCGAGAAGTATTTGTCGAGGTCACTTCCGATAACATCAGAGAAGACAACCCGAGGCATCAGATTGCCTGATGTGCTACCGGGGTCCGTCAGGCCCAGGGTTGAACCTTTCAACGACTCGATTGTGGTGAATTTCGAACCCTTTTTGGTGACCAGAACGCCTCTGTACCCGGGGCCTTCTTCCTGAAGGTGGCCGGGCCGTTTGGCATAGGTGGCAAAAACCTGGATATTGGCATCCTTGCCGTTGGCGATAACGTAGCTGTAGGGGCCAAGGACTCCGACGTCGACAAACCCGCTTAACATGCCTTCAACAACAGAAGCGTAGGACGTGGGCATGAAAAACTGGATTTTCTTACCCGTCAGTTGGGCCATGCGATCCGTGATTGGCTTGTAGAGCTGTAATTCGGCGACTGTTTCTTCCGTTGGAATCATAGCAAAAGTCAGTGAGTCAGGGTTTTTACACGGGGCCGCCATGGCCTGTCCTGCAATACCAACCCCGGCAGTTGTTGTTAATATCCATGCACATTTGCGAAAGAAATTCCGCATGTGTGGCCCTGTTTTTGTTTGTATGTTCTTCATATCAACCTCCCGTTTTACGATTGATGGATTGGTCCGTATGCCGGTTTCGGGTCATCCGAATACCTCGTACACACGATCCCGTGAACCGATGAAATTTCGTCCGCGTTCACCGGCAAGTGCGGCGTCAATCATGCTCCGCCATTCCTCATCAGAGACCCCGTATTCCGCTTTGTTGACGGAAACCCCGAGATTGACGAGAAATTCTTCAAGCCGGTCTGCACCAGCTTCCAAATCTTGACCAAAAATCCGCCTCAGCCCCTCATCACAGCTTTCACTAAATCCGGTAACACTGCGCATCACCATGGCGAGGCTGAACGAGCATGCCAGACCATGAGGAATATCATGTTGCAATGTGATCGGGTAGGAGAGGGAATGGGCGAGTGCTGTTTTTGTATTGGAAAAGGCAAACCCGGCAAACAGAGCTGCGCGGGCAATGCGTTCGCGAAGGGTGATATTGGTCAGGTCATCCGCCAGTTTGGGCAACCATTCAAGTATCTCGTTAGCCGCATTGACTGCAAAATTCGTGGAGACCGGATTGCTGTTTTTGTTCCAGATGCTTTCCAGAGCGTGTGAAAGTGCATCAAGTCCTGTGTTCACGGTCAATGTTCTTGGCATGCCACACATCAAGTTCGGATCAACAACGGCATGGGATGGATAGAGTTCAGGCCGGGCCAGTGAATGTTTTCTGTTGCCTTCGGTATCCCAGACCGTTGCCCAACTGGTGACTTCGCTTCCGGTGCCGGCAGTCGTTGGCACTGCGATCAGGGGAATTGTCGTCAGTTCACCGACATTGTTGCCGGTTTCAAGAAAACTCTGTACGGGATCAAAGCCATTCCCACCCGACGACAAGACCTTGGCGGCATCGATAACCGACCCGCCCCCGACAGCTACGATCAAAGTCGGTTGTGAAGTACTTTCTTGCAGCTGTTTGCACGATGACCTCAGAGTAATGAAATCCGGATTTGGCGAGATGTTGTTTATCGTCAGGGCCGGAGCACCGGCTAATCTGGCAATCCGTTGGCTGATGTCAGCAAAGAACGGTTCATCATAAGTGACAAGGCAGTAAGGGCACCCGGCAATGATGTC
Organism: Rhodospirillales bacterium; assembly: GCA_021775105.1. GTDB lineage: Bacteria > Pseudomonadota > Alphaproteobacteria > Rhodospirillales > Casp-alpha2 > JAJFIJ01. The sequence continues at coordinate 17,729 of JAJFIJ010000033.1, forward strand.
GCCGATGGAGTCGATGACATCAACGCCAAATTGCACTTTTACCGGATTACTGAATGTCCACAAAAGACCGCCCCATGAAGTGTTATGTCGCTTTACAGAAGCGTCACACGAAACCTATTATCGATCAAATGCAAATATTCGATACAAACTATTGGAAAAATAAATGCTTTATACTCAACTCCGATCCTTTCATGCCGTCGCCAAAGAGGGCGGGTTTACCGCCGCTTCAAAAGTCCTGAATGTTGGACAACCGACAATTACCAGTCAGGTCAAAGGGTTAGAGGAAAGATTTGGGGTCCGTCTGTTTCATCGCCAGGGGCACAAAATTCAGCGCACAGACAGCGGCGAAGCGTTATTCAAAATAGCCCGACGAATGATGAGTCTGGAGACAGATGCACTTGATTTATTAAATGCCTACGGTGGTTTGCTGACGGGGCAACTGAAAATCGGTGCTGTTGGCCCTTATCATGTGACAGAAATGCTGGCCCTGTTCAGCGAACAGTATCCGGGCATCAAGCTTTCGGTAACCGTTGGCAACTCTATGGAAATGGTTGAACGCCTGTTGGATTTTTCTGTCGATGTTGCCGTTCTGGCTCACGTAGAGGATGACGAGCGGATTTGTGCAATGCCGTTCAGTCGCCACCCTGTCGTTCTATTTGCCAATCGTGATCATCCGTTTGCAGGTCGTAAAAGTGTGCAACTGAAAGATCTGCAAGGCCAGAAGATGGTGTTACGCGAGAAGGGCTCAACAACCCGGCTTTCTTTTGAGGACGCCCTTAACAGAGCTGGAGTCTCTATCGACCCGGTCATGGAGATTGGCAGTCGCGAAGCGGTGTGGTTTGCAGTTGAAAGAGGGATCGGCCTTGGCGTGGTTTCAGATATCGAATTCATTCCTCACCCCAATCTCTGCACGATCACTCTGGGTGATGCGGAAATCTATACGACCGCACATGTAAATTGCCTTGCTGATCGTCGCGAATCAGCCCTGATTTCGGCATTCTTCAATGTCGCCGATGAAATGCATCGCAGTCAACGTCACGAAAGTCTGTGAGCAGACAAAAAAAGGGCGGAAGCCGAAGCTACCGCCCTTTCTGAGTTTCGTTGCTTACAGGCCCCAGGGAAGAGAAAACGTTTTGACATTGGTGTAGCTTTTCATGGCCTCCACGACGCCTTCCTTGTAACCCAGACCGGAATCCTTGATGCCGCCGAACGGTGACATTTCGGTGCGGTAGCCGGGAACTTCCCAGACATTGACGGTACCGGTTTTCAGTTCCTGAATCAGACGGTTGATGTGCTGCCAGTTGTCGGTGCACACGCCGGATGACAGGCCGAAGGCCGTTGAGTTGGCAATCCGGATGATATCATCCAGATCCTTGCAACGAATGACCGGAATAACCGGTCCGAAAGTTTCTTCGCGTACCAGTTCGCAGTCATATGGAACATTGTCAACAACGGTCGGTGGATACACAGCGCCTTCGCGATTGTTGCCGTGGATCAGGTCAGCCCCAAGTTCAACCGCTTCGTTGACGCGGCGCTCGAACATTTTGGCGGCCTCTTCATTAACCACCGTACCGATATCCGTATCCGGGTCCATGGGGTCGCCGTATTTTAGCGCTTTGGCTTTTTCAGTTACCAGCGCGACGAACTCATCGGCAACCGAGTCCATGCAGAGGATACGTTTAACGGCCGTGCAGCGCTGGCCGGAATTCTTGGTGGCGCCCGCAACTGCCATTGTCGCGGCCTTATCAAGATCGGCATCTTCCATGATGATCAGGGGGGCGTTGCCACCAAGTTCAAGAACCGTGCGCCGATATCCTGCTTTTTCGGCAATGTATTTGCCGACTGGAACACCACCCGTGAACGTTACCAGTGAAGCATGTTCATTGGTTAGCATAGCGTCACCGAAATCTCCCGGTACACCCGTGACGACCTGAAACATTTCAGGTGGCAGACCCGCGTCATAAAGAATATCGGCGAGCATCAGGGCAGCAAAGGGCGTGACCTCAGCCGGTTTCAAAACCATGCAGTTGTTTGTCGCGATGGAGGGCGCGATTTTGTGTGCAACCATGTTGAGCGGGTGGTTGGACGGAGTGATGGCACTGATTGCTGTCAGCGGTTCACGAGTTGTGAAAATCCGGCGTTTCTGACCATGCGGGGTCAGGTCGCAGGAAAAGGCTTCGCCATCGTCAATGATGCAAAGCTGGCCGCACAGGCTGAATACGTCGAACCCTCGTCCGCATTCGTATTGCGAGTCTTTTTTGGAAATACCAAGTTCTGCGGTAATGACATCCGAAATTTCGTCCCGGCGCTCAATGATCAGGTGCGCCGTCTTGATCAAGATTTGCTGACGCTCGTAGCGGGTCAGGGTCGGTGTGTAGTTGGCTGCAATCTCGAAGGCCTGCCTGACATGTTCGGCGGTGCCGCGGGGAATTGTGCCAATCAACGCGCCGTTGTAAGGGTTGAAAACATCAATTTTGTCCTTGGTGTCGACTTTCTTTCCGCCAATGCGCATGCTCTCGTGGCGAAGGTTTGAAGAAGCGTCCATTTCTCTATCCTTTTCGTTCGGGTGTCAGGCGACGTGGTTCAGGGCCACGTTGAAAACGTCAAAATTTCTGAGTTGATGGTCAGCCGGTATCCCGCTGACCGGACGATTGACGACCAGCGGCACATTCTGGGTCGACAGACCGCCGTGCGATCGAAGCGGGTCCTTGAGGCCGGAAAGGTCGTGCTTGTCGGCCTGACTGCCAATCGCTTTGTGGGTGGTTGCGATAACAACAATGTCGCCAACACGATCCGCCGGAAGTTCAAATCGGGTACAGGCTTCAGCCTTGGTCAGTGCTGTCTCAATGCCGTCTATGGCATTCAGATCTGCGCAAACCTTGGCGATATCAGCACCGGCAGGCAGGTAAGCCGTACCGTACCCGCCCAAGGCTCCGTGATGAACCACATAAGGATCGGTGATTGGCAGGATGACGCGCGCTGCACCTGCACCAAGCATGTCGTCCAGAATGGGTTGCAGATAAACAACATCCGGTTCGCCAGAGGCGTCATGCATATCCGTCATGCCGTGGTCCGCCGTCAGGGCAACAACAGCACCCAGCGCATCCAGTTTTTCCCAGTAACTGTCCATCATCGCGTAGAAGTCATTGGCAACGGGGGTGCCCGGCGCATGTTTGTGCTGGATGTAATCCGTTGTCGACAGATACATCAGGTCGGGCCGTTGCTGTTCCATCAATTTGACACCGGCATCGAAAATGAATTCGCTGAGTTCTGCCGAGTAGACAGAAGGGATAGGACGCCCAACCAGACTTTGCGCGTTGTCGATACCATGCTCGGCGATTGTTGTTTCATCTGCCTTTTCCGAAGAGAAACACATGGCGCGTCCACTGGTATAATCGAGGCCATGGCCGAGAAGTTTACGCAGCTTGTCTTTGGCGGTGACGATAGCAATTTTGGCACCTGCGTCAAAAAAACCCTGAAAGATAGTGCCCGCACGCAGCAGTTTCGGATCGTTCATCATGACTTCGGCATCTGCATCCATGTCATAGAAAAAATTGCCACAGATACCGTGAACAGCGGGAGGTGCGCCGGTGATAATTGATATGTTGTTGGGATTGGTGAAGGCCGGGATAACGCAATGGGCGCGAAGGTCGGCTCCGTTTTTGACCATCCCGGCGGTAAAAGGCATGCGTCCGGCGGCGATCGCTGCCTCCATATAGGCGGGTTCTGACCCGTCCACGCAGACGACCACCACTGGCTGAGTTGGCCAGGCATAAGTTCGATTGTTGACAGTGATCGGTGATTTTGTCTCATTCATCTAGGTTTTCTCCAGCGATCTGAAAAGAGAGGCGGGGAGCCGATTATACGGCTCCCCAGAAAATGTATATAACGCCAACTATGTGGATATGGCCGGACCAGATCAGGCTGCGATCGGGGAGCCGGTTTTAATGCCCATATCGGCTACTGTTTGACGGATGACATCGAGAGCACCGTTCATGTGGCTTTCATCAAGTGCCCCGATGCAGCCAATGCGGAATGACGGAGCGACTGTCAATTTTCCAGGATATATGATGTAGCCCTGGTCTTTCAGGCGGTCATAGAAAACCTGAAAATCAAAGGCCGGGTCCGCAGGCATCTTTATGGTGACAATAATAGGTGCCTGGAGTTGATCCGGTAGCAGGGTTTCGAATCCCATTTCGCGAAGTCCGTCGACCAGAACCCTGCGGTTGTTTGAATACCGCGCAAAGCGGCCTTCGACTCCGCCAGCCTCGAAGAACTGTTCCATCGCCTTGTCGAAAGCGACAATCACATGAATTGGCGGTGTGAACCGCCATTGTTTGGTTTCTTCCATCGTCACCCACTGATCATGGAGATCGAGGCTTAGTGAATGAGCATTGCCCTTGCATTTTTCCAGTACCGACTGGCGAATGATCGAGAACCCCATTCCCGGCACACCTTCAAGGCATTTGTTTGACGACGCCATTACAGCATCAAAGCGTATATCTTTTGCACTCAACGCAATAGCACCAAAGGCGCTCATGGCATCAATGATCAGGTGACGACCGTGTCGCTCAACAATATCGGCGACTGCTTTTATGGGATTCAGGATGCCAGACGTGGTTTCGCAGTGCACGACCAGAACGTGGGTGATATGCGGGTCGTTGGATAGCGTTTCTTCAAGGTCTTCCAGAGAGGGCGGTGTATCTTCCGGCGTTTCCAGGGTCGTGCAGGTTCGGCCAAGGTATTCAATAATTTTGACCATGCGTTTGCCGTAGGCCCCGTTTATCAGTACAAGTGCCTTGCCACCGCGCGGCAGAAGGGTGCCAATGGTTGCTTCTACGGCGAAGGTGCCGCTGCCCTGAACCGGAACACAGACGTGGCAGCCTTCGGCTTCGGCAATTTTAAGCAAATTGTCGCGGACGCGCTGGTTGGTTTCGATAAATGTGGCATCGCGAGAGCCCCAATCATGAAGCATCGCTTCCTTGGTTGCCATTGATGTCGTAAGAGGTCCGGGGGTTAAAAGCCAGGGATCTTGAGCTGTTGAATTCATGGGTGTGTCTTCCGTAGATGAAGTGTCGATGGACAGATAACGCACTATCGGTCAAAAACGGTCATAAATCCACAGAAATAAACATTTATGTGAGTTTTTTTATAAAAACTTGTCCAATAATACTACCTAAACGAATATTATTGAACTTCTTCTCGTTAAAAGTAGAATGTTTTAGGTTGACGGTAACTGACTGCAATTCGATGGGGAGGTCAGAATGCGATCCGACTTTAACCGAACCAAATCTATTTTGCTCCTGATTCTTGTTGCGGTCCTCATTGCGGGCTGTTCAGCGCTGGATCAGCCCGTATTTGCACCAGCGGCCAAAGATGAGCTAGACCGCATCAGGGAAAGTCAGCGCCTGACTATCGACGCAACTATTGGAACCGATTTGGAACCAAAATGTACGGATGGAAACCGGGCCTATGCCGACGTGCGTGAATTTGTTGACCGACACACCATTGTGGCCCAGGACCGGGGAGATATTGAAGGAGAGAAAAGCGGACAATTTGAAGAAAAATTCCTGCTTCAGTTTGCTTCAATCATGACGGCCTTCGAAAAATCGAGACAAGACAGAATCTTAATTTACGTGAACGGCGGACTGAACCCGCTTGATGCGGTACGGGACCAGGCAGCCAATCAGATTCCCTGTATGATCAGGGATGGATATTTCCCTGTGTTCCTGATCTGGCAGACGGGAGCGTTCGAGACCTATTTCGAACAGATTCTGCAAATTCGAAATGGTGAACTGAAGGATCGTTGGCAGGTTTCTTCTCCGCTCCATCTGGCAGGCGATATTGGCGAAGGAATTGTCCGTAGTCCCATCACCCTCTGGAATTCGGTGGCGCGGTACTGGAATTCAACGGCTGATGTAGATCCGGTCTACAAAGTTGAAAGCGATATGGAGAAGGCAAGGGACCAGAAAAAGAACCCCCTGTATAGGAATATCACGATCCTTGAGCCGACTGAAAAATCAGGAAATCTGCTGGGGCGGGAAATGCTCCATGCCTTGGGAACACCGGTGCGTCTGGGCACTGCGCCGATATTGGATGCCATGGGCAAGACCGCATGGGAAAACATGATACGGCGAAGCAGGATGACGGTCCGCACCGTCTGGGAAGTTCAGCCGGAATTACGGGCGCGGGAGGTCAAAAAATTTGAAGAACAGATACGTTGTTTTCCAAGGGGTACAGGCGTATTTGCCAAGTTTTTTCAGGCGTTACAGCAATACCTGAAAGGACCGGAAACCAGCGCCAAGGATACACTGTTACCATACGACGATTGCGGCATTTATCGAGGCCGTCATAAAGGTGCAAAAAGTACTCCGTTAACCCTGGTCGGTCATAGCATGGGGACGATGGTTTTGAACGAACTGATCCCTTCGTATTCGACGTTGCCATACGAAAACATCGTCTATCTGGCGGCCGCTAGCAGTATTCGTGATTTTCAAAGATCCGTGCCCTGGGTTATCCGGCGCAATATGACCTGGACTAAAGACAAACGCCCCGATAAGTGCGGCGTGAAATTTTACTCATTGATGCTGAATCCCATTGCGGAAGCAAGGGAGCGAAGTGTCCACGGTTTATTACTTTCTGGGAGTCTGCTGGAATGGATAGACGATATCTATCAAAATCCGAAAACAATGCTCGACCGTACGTTTGGGATGTGGCGTAATTTACGCCCGGCGTTACATGTATTGGAAGGTGCGCAGCGCAAATGTATGTCCTTCAAGGTATTCGGGTTCAAGAGCGTCGACAAAAAGCAAAGGCCGAAAGGGATTAAATTTTGTGATCGCACGAGCTACGAAACCAGCCACCCACAGAAGCATGGAGAATTCAATGATCGGGACAAATGCTTCTGGCAGAAACGGTTCTGGTAGATATCGATCAGCACCGGTCTCATTGGGTGGAATATAAAATGTCGCGCAGGGCATTTCTGTTGAGAGCAGGGGCGACCGGTTTGGTATCCGTTTTGCCGCTTCGCTCCCTTTTTGCGAATTCGGCATCGCCCTTCACCTTGTCAGCAAAACCCGCGCGACTGGATATACTGAACGGGGAGGGGCCAAAAACGGATGTCTGGGCTTACGGTGCGAGCATACCGGGACCGGAAATCCGGATCCCCCAAGGCGATGTTCTTCGTATCCGGTTCGAAAACGAATTGCCTCAGGGCTCAACGGTGCATTGGCACGGTATTCGATTGCCAAACGCCATGGATGGGGTTCCCAATCTGACGCAAAAACCGGTTCGAACAGGTGGGAGCTTTGATTATGAATTCCGCCCGCCGGATGCGGGAACCTACTGGTACCACCCTCACGTCAAAAGCTCGGAACAGGTAGGTCGCGGACTTTACGGGCCGCTGATTGTTGAAGAACCTGACCCGCCCAGGGTCGACCGCGAAGTTACCTGGGTGCTTGATGACTGGCGATTAAGCGAACAAGGAGCCATCGAAGACTCCTTTTCCAACATGCATGACATGAGCCACGCTGGACGCCTCGGCAATGTGGCAACACTGAACGGCAAAAACAGTGAAAAGTTTATGGTTCGGGCAGGCGAACGTATTCGATTGCGCATGATCAATGTCGCCAATGCGCGCGGGTTTGCGTTGTCATTCGCTGATCACGCGCCTTTGGTGATTGCCCTGGACGGGCATCCCGTTGAACCCTACGCGCCGCCCAAGGGGCGGGTGG
>JAJFIJ010000321.1 GCA_021775105.1 Rhodospirillales bacterium
CTGCGATGGCGTCGATGCCTTGACCTCATCACGGCGATGCTGCCAATAGCTGGCACAATCCTCACCCCAGCCACCATCAGGGCTTTGCCGCCCCTTCAACCAGTCAACTGCATGGCGGATATAGGGCTGGTCCGGGTCCTCGCCAATCGCATTCAGAGCACACAGTACCGACCAGGTGCCGTATACATAGTTGTTGCCCCAGCGACCGAACCAGGAGCCATCATCTTCCTGTTCCCTTTTCAGGTACGCGAGGGCGTGTCGGACCGTTTTATCGTCCCGGGAATACCCCAGTTGGGCAAGCATGCTCAGACATCTGGCGCTGACGTCGGCTGTCGGTGGATCCAGCAGGGCGCCATGATCGGCGAACGGAATATGTTGCAGGAAATAGTGCTCATTATCTGCATCAAACGCGCCCCAGCCGCCATTTTTGCTCTGCATACCGACGATCCACTGGGTCGCGCGATCAATTGTTTCCTTATACTTGTCCGGATTGGCCCGGTGCAGCGCCATCACAACAACGGCTGTATCATCAACATCGGGATAATGATCGTTCCAGTATTGAAATGCCCATCCCCCAGGACTGAGATCCCCGCGATTGGACTGCCAGTCGCCCTTGACGTCGAGAATCTGCCGGCCGACCAGCCAGTCACAGGCCTTGTCGAGAATTTCATCGCCATCCTCGATCCCGGATTCAAGTAATGCATGCAGGGTCAGACCCGTATCCCAGACCGGCGACAGGCAAGGTTGGCAATAGGCCGAACCATCTTCCTCATCAAGTGATACAAGGCGGTCTACGGCGCCCCGGGCGGTCACAAAGTCGGGATGATCTTTTGCATATCCCAGGGCATGATAAGCCATCAGCGTATTGGCAATGGCCGGGAAAATACCCCCCAGCCCGTCCTCGCCATTGAGCCGTTCCTTGACAAAATCCAGCGCCTTCACAACCCCTTTACGCTCCAACATTTTCGGAAAATAGGGCTCGAACACCCTGATCGCGCGATCCAGTCTGATCAGCCAGTCGCCGATCCAGTGGCCGGTCGGGTTGACCATATAGTCCTTGATTTGCTCCGGTGCGGTGACAAACAGTTCGCGAATATGAATTTTTCGGGGGTTCGCCGCTTTCGGCTTCAGGGCAGCAACAATAAACAGCGGCACCATTACCGTTCTTGACCAGTAAGATACCTTGTCGATGTGAAACGGTGCCCACTTTGGCAATAACATGGCTTCCGGCCGCATGACCGGAACGGCCCGCCACGGCACCTGCTCAAACAGCGCCAGTGCAATCCGGGTAAACACATTGGATTTCTCGGCACCGCCATGTTCCAGAATGGCGTTGCGCGCCTTGATCATATGCGGCGCGTCGGGGCTGTCGCCCACCAGCTTCAGCGCAAAATAGGCCTTCACAGAGGCGCTCATGTTGAAATCACCGTCGTGATACAACGGCCAGCCCCCATGATTTTCCTGAATCCCTCTCAGATAAACTGCAAGCTTACCTTCCAGTTCTTCATCAATTTCATCAAGAAAGTGATTGAGAAAAATAAATTCAGCCGGAATCGTTGCGTCTGCTTCCAGATCAAACGCCCAATGCCCATCGTCGACCTGACGGCTGACCAGCCACGTCGATGCCTGTTCAATAACACCATCGATTGCCCGCTCATCTGATGCCTTGATTTCATCAGCCTGCGCCGGGGTTCTTTCGAACATTACCATTTAATAGCTCAACAATCGGTTGTGGTTCAGAGAGACACCCGTTCTCTGAAACCAACTCAGCAAAATTTTTCGTGACCCGTTTTGTGTCAAATTACAGTCGAAATTGCAAGGGTTTATAGGGTTTCCAGAACAACATTTGCGGCCCGTTTCCCTGACACCAAACTCCCCTCGATTGTTGCCGGAAGTCCTGTATTGGTCCAGTCTCCGGCCACAAACAGGTTGTTCCATCGGGTTTTCGGCCCTGAACGCCTGCCGGTCTGTAAAGGCGTCTGGGCAAAGGTCGCCCGCTTTTCCTTCACAATACGGTGAACGCCTGTTTCTACTTTTCCGAGTCCGAGGGCCGTGACGATTTCGGGCCATAACATTTTCGCCAGTTCTGCCGCTGACCGGTCAACCAGATCCCCGGCCGCACTTGTCGTTACCGAGGCAATGCCATCACGAACAAACAGCCAGTGACCCCTGCCGCCAACCAGACCGACAAACGACGTCTCCTGGCGTGATCCCCGAGGCAGTTTGAAATGGGCGTTGACGATAGCCCGAAATTCATCCGGCGCAACAATCCCCGCTGCAAGATCCTGCGCAATATTGGGCGGCACTGCCAGAACAATCCTGTCGCCTTCAGAGATATCAATTCGCTGCTCTGAAAACCCGAGTGACGAAACCCTGTCTCCGTCACATCCAATGTCCTTCAGCCGTGTTCCCAACGACACCATCGCCTCTTTCCGGTCAAGCCAGGAAAGAGCCGGGTCAATAAAACTCTCGCTCAGTCCCTGTCGGGCAATCAGCGGTCGGCACGCCCGCTCGCCGCGCCCAAAGGTTTCACGCAGGACAGGCCAGAGCAGCTGGGCCGAAGCTTCTTTCGGACTGGTATTCAGGACCGAGACCGCCAAAGGTTCCCAGAATTTTCGATATAGCGGGCCTTGATGATCGAGACATTGCTCGACGGTCTTGTCCGGCCCGGCCAACCCAAGATTGATCCCCTTCAGATATTCTCCAATCGAGCTGCCGGGTACGCGTTTCGACGCTGACAACAGCGACCACGGGATCACGCCCCTGTCCGGACGTACCGTCCAGCGCTCTCCGGACTGAAGGTCAACAAACGGAAATTCTGCCCGGTCCGGTCCCCACAGACTGTCTTCGGCGCCAATGATCTCCAGATATTCCGCAACCGCCCGATTGCCACTGAGGACAAGATGGTTTCCATTGTCTATTCGATGGTTGAGGGTCTGGTCAAAGTACGAGCGACAGCGCCCGCCGGCATGATTGGCCGCTTCAACCAGGCTGACTTTGTGACCGGCCTTGACCAGGTGCACAGCCGCTGACAGACCGGACAGACCGGCACCGACGACATAAACCGTCGACGACATGATTACAGCACTCCGTAACGGAGCAGGGTCCAGATTTTTTCCAGCCTTGATAACCTGACCGGCACGGCGGGATCTTTCCAGCCCCGCCGGATCAGTTTATTCAGAATCTGGTGATAAACCGCCAGCATCATAACCGCCGGGCGAACATCATCACGATTGCATTGGGCGGCAAGCTGACGTGCTTCGCCGTAACGCCGCGTTGCGACATCGGCCAGAAGTTCGCAGACGTGCGCCAGATTGGGGTGCCTGATCAGGGCAGGCAAATCATCGGGATCAATGTCATGGGACAGCAACAGGTCGCGGGGTAAATACAGACGGTCACGGTCCGCATCTTCAACAATATCGCGCAGGATATTCGTCAGTTGCAAGGCCTGACCCTGGGCAAATGATAACCTGACGCCGACATCTTCAGGCATGCCGAAGACCCGGACAGACAAGCGCCCAACCGCACAGGCTACGCGGTCGCAATAAAGTTCAAGTTCAGCCATATCCCGGATGCGGACACTGGGGGCCGCATCCATCTCCATGCCATCAATAACGGCGCGAAAATCTTCCTTGCGAAGACCGAATTTCTCAACCGGACGGGCTAACGCCCGGGCTGTCAAATTGCGGGGACGATCAGCGAACAGACGTTCTATCTCGCCCCGCCATATACCAAGGGCGACTTTCTTTTCTGCGACTTCGCCCGGTTCGTCGGCAATATCATCAACTTCACGACAGAACGCGTAAATTGCGTACATGGCGTTGCGTTTGTCCTCGGCCAATCTGCGCATTGCCCAGAAAAACGAGGTTCCCGCCTTGCGGACAATTGCTTCCGCATGGACGTTGAGGTCCGCTTCGGAAAGATCGTCAGGGGCTGATTCTGGTTCAGTCATGGGGCGTATTGATACACGACCCCGCACCGGTCGTCACCTCCGGAAGTCATCATTTCGAATAGCTGCGCCCTTTCCACGCGCCGCCGTTCCCGCGCCAGTGCCGAACAGCGGATGAAACAGTCATCAAGGTGTAGAACAGTCCTGCCACAGGCAAGGTCAGCGACCATAAAAGTGACCTGCCATAGAGTCTGAGCGTTGGTATATAAGCCGCACTCATTATCCCCCACCCGACAACCCCAAGCACAACTGATACCAGAGTCCCCGATAGCAACCCGACAACGATACCGGCGGGTGGTGTCAGATAGATGACGATCATCGCCATGACGGTGCCAAACAGATTAGGAGCGGAATGATCGAGTTGCACGAACGCCGTCCGGGCAACCATGTTCCAGATTTCTGACAGTCTGGAATAAGCCCGTGAACTGAATGTTCGTCCGGCGAGACCCAACCAGATTGGCCCTTGGGCCTTGATTAATGATCCCAACGCACAATCGTCTATCAATCGATCCCGGATCATCTCGACGCCACCCGCCCGACGCAGGGTATCAAGGCGGACCAGCATGCAACCACCGGCGGCTGCGGCGGTCCGGTTTGTCGGTTCGTTGACCCATCGAAAGGGATAGAGTTTCTGAAAGAAAAATACAAAAGCCGGAATCAACAGGCGTTCCCAAAAACTCTGACAACGGAGCTTCACCATCAGGGACACAAGATGAAGATTGTCATTTGTCGCCTTGTAGACCAGTTCGCGAAGGTTGGCGGAATCGTGCGTGATATCGGCATCGGTCAACAATACATATTCAGCATCGACGGCAAACGCCCCTGCTGCCTCCAGTCCCTGTTTGACGGCCCAGAGCTTGCCGGTCCAGCCATCTGCAAGCGGTTGGCCGGAGATGATTTTTAGCCGCGACGACAGGCCCGCTGCCGCGGCTGTACCGTCGGTGCTGTTGTCATCGACAACAACAACCCTGAATTCACCGGGATAATTCTGCTCAAGCAGGGATGAAACAGTTTGGCCAATGGTTTCGGCTTCATTGCGGGCGGGGATGACGGCCACAACATCCGGCCAGTTGGCCAATTCTCCAGCCCGGCCAAGACGCTGATCAGCGCGCCAGAAACCTCCTCTTGCGAATACAAGACACAACCAGATCAGCACAGACAGGCCGGTGATCGCAATGACGGGTGTTTCGCCCACCTGTCAGCGCCTTCGCCCTGAAACCAGCGCCTGGAAAGAACCACTGACGCAGCACCACAAGTAACCCGGTTTGGACAGTTCTATCCGTGAAGACAGCGGATCACCGTCCCGCAGCCGGCCAATTAACTGATCGGCAATATTGATGATCGATTGCGATTCCATTGCCAGACGACGGCTTTTCAAGCCGCCGGGCAAAAGCCGTGCATCTCCCATCAGACGGGCCGTCGCATCAAGACACTGATCGAGAACGATTCGCAGACCACTCGACAATGATCCGGCGTCAAGGTCCTCCACCGTCACGCCCGCCGCCGCCATCCAGTCACCGGGCAGATAGACACGATCGAGCGTGCGATAGTCATCCTGACAATCCTGTAGATGATTGATCACCTGAAGGGCATTGCAAAGCGCGTCGGAAGGACCGTAACCATCTGTCGAGCCCCCGTGGAGATCGATCAGGTAGCGGCCAACAGGTGCCGCAGAAAGCAGGCAGTAGCCGACCAGGTCATGCCAATCATCATAACGGTTTTTAATCGAATCCTGTTTGAAAGCAGTAATCAGGTCGAGGCAGTGCTGAAGCGAAACGTCAGTTTCCAACAGGCTGCGTCTCATGCGATGGCCTGTTTCATAGACGCCATCTTCGCCATTCAGTCCGTTGATTGCATCGGCGAAACCTGACAAACGTGCGATCTTTATGTCAGCATCCAGATCAGGGTTGTCGGCGATGTCATCAATGGCCCGGGCAAATCTGTAGAAGACAGCGATATGCGGCCGGAGTTTCGCCGGGAGCAGCCAGGAACCGACTGGAAAATTCTCATACTCCGCATCCTTGCCGGATGGCGTTTCAATTTCGGGAGGAATAGGATTATTCATCAAGAACCTGCGGGTCGAAAAACCGTCAGGTATTACTTTTCAGGCGCTTGCGCAACTCAACCAGCAGCCCGTTAACCTTGCCACCGTTTTGCCGGATAACGGAAGAGAACTCTTTTTGCTGGGTCAGCCCCATACTCAGGCCTTCGACCATAACGTCGACGATCTTGAACATCTCATCTGTTCTGCGGACCCGCCATATAACATCTACGGGTTCAGTATTTTCGCCTCTAATCAGTTTTGAATGTACAAGCGCGTCTTTGCTGTTGCGTATTTCCGCCTTGCCAATCTCAATCTTTTCGCCGGAATAGGTTTCAAAACGGTCCGCGTAAGTGATGACCATCAGCTCTTCAAAAAGGGTCATGAATTCCTTGCGTTCGTCGGCACTTGCCCTGCGCCAGTATCGACCAAGCACCCATTTGGCGATGCCCTTGAAGGCAAATTTATCCAGCATCAGACGGCGAAACCGTTCCCGTCGCTCGGTTTTTTCAATATCCGCAACAGCCAGTGAATTGATCGCGTCGACCGTCAGGTTTTGAATGAATTTTTTAGCACCATCTGCAAATGCTGCTTCATCGGCGTTCGCCAATGCGCCCCCGGAAATGATAATCGTCACAGCCAGAACTACAGACTGCATCCATCCCAATACAGATCGCCGGTTCATTGCATCAGCCTCAAGTTACCAAATTTAGCTCCGACCTTAGCACAGGTGACATTGAGAACAATTGATTCATTCTCACAAAAACGACATTACCCGACGCTGGCCGCCGCCAGGCACAGGTTCTTCAGTTTAGTCCGCGCCAGGTCGCGGCCCAGCAGCCCAAGTCCGCAGTCAGGAGCCGCAATCAACCGCTCAGGGTCGATATGCTCAATCGCATGACTCAGGCGTTGTCGGATATGCGCAACCGTTTCGATTTCGCTTTTGGCGATTGCCACGACACCAAAAATGACGGTTGTCGATTTGAACACTTCAAGCAGGCTCAAGTCATTGTTGCGGTGCGCATCCTCAACCGATACGGCCTGAATGCACGACGCCTCAATGGCGGGTGCTAACTGGAAATAACTTTCCTTGGGGGCCTTGGTATAATCAGGGTTATCCAGCCGATCAGGATATCCGCAACACATGTGAACTGTTTTGACAACACTTTCTGGCAGATCATGGAAACAGCGCTCAAGATTCTCAAACCCGTAATCAAGTGCTTCCGATGCCTTGCGGGCGAAAACCGGCTCATCTACCTGAATATGGATGGCCCCTGCATCAGCCAGGGCCCTGATTTCGCTGTTCAGGGCTTCGGCCAGTTCCGCACCCCGTTTTACCGGATCGCCGTAAAAGTCATCGGCTACCGTGTCTCCAATCGTCATCGGACCGGGCAGGGTGATTTTAACCGGACGATCGGTCAGGGATTGGGCGGTTTTCCAGTCGTGCGGCAGAAACGGTGCCGTCGCTTTCACCGGCCCCGTGATGGTCGGAAGATTGGCAGAATAATTACCACCACGAACAGCCGTTTCGGTCAAATGTTCGAAATTGATGCCGTCAATATGGCGGCAATGATAGTGAATATAGTTTTCCCGGCGCACTTCACCATCGGTAACAATGTCGATTCCGGCATCAACCTGATCATCAATAACGGCTTTGGCGGCACGGACAAACTGATTTTCGGCATCATCCCCGAGCTTCGTCAGTTCTTCGGTATATCTTGAGGTCGGATCGGATGCATCCGGTCCACCGTTCGCCATATCGAACCAGTCACTAACGTCAAGAAAATCCGGTTTCGGATAGGCGCCGATTGTTGTCGTCCTGATAGCCATGCTGTCTCCTGATGCATTCGCGCACCGGCAACATTTGCTCAGGCGGCGATAAACCGGTCCCTGTATTCCGACCGGGCAGCAGCATACCAAACAGGTTCCGGTTGCCACCACCATAAATTTTCGAGGGCGTTTTTCGGGTAGGCCATTTCGAAATTTTTCCGGGCCTGCATGGACAGATGTTTCCCCGCTCCGTTGACGACCGGGTTATATCCGCTTTCAGACGCCAGCAGAGCGGCAATTTCCGGGCGCGATACGTATTCAAGAAAGGCGTAGGCCTGTTCGACATTTTTGGCGTTTTTCAGAAGAGACACACCGTCCATCCACGCAAGTGCACCTTCCTGTGGTGCCATGTAGCTGATCGACCGGCCATCGGCCTTCAGCGCGTTCGCCGGACCATCCCATGTTTGACCTAGCACAACGCCATTGTCGAGAAAACCGGCTTTCTGGGTGTCCGCGTCATTCCAGAACATTTTTACCCGGCGCTTGTTTTCGATGGCAAAGGAGGTGATTTCCGACCAGATGCTCCGCATCGAATCTTCGTCTTTATAGGCGTCCAGCATGCGGTTTGACGCAAGCTTGCCGATGCGATCCAGATAAAGACCAATGCCCAGCATCATCGAATGTGGCCGCGCCATGACCCGGCCCCGCACCTCTTCACCCCATAGATTGCCGTAACTGAGTTCCTCATAAGGCCGGTCCCACATGGACATGTCCCACGAAAGCGCTTCCGTTCCCCAAAAATACGGAAGGTGAAAAATCCCGTCTTTCCAGGTCCAGTTTTCAAGTGAACGGTTGAGCATTTCCGGATCATAGCGACTTGTCTGAACCCGGTTCATGTCGAACGGCTGGAGGATATCAAGCCCCTGCCACTGAAGTGCGCGGAGCGCGGTCGGTTCAACCAGATCATAGCCACGCCCGGCAATGGCGACCGTTTTGTTGAGCAACTCTTCATTCGATCCGTAAGGAAGATGGCGAAGTTTGATGCCGGTGTCTTTCTCAAACCCGGTAACGAATTTTTGCGGCAGATGATCGGACCACATCATGACGTGCAACTCACCCGACGAGGACAGCGCGTCGCGCACGATCCACGGGCCGCTACCGGCGATTAGCACTGACGTTTTCAGGAATTTCCGGCGCGCAGAGTTGCACTTGACGATTGATGATGATTTTTTTACCGGCACGTTAAACATCTCCAGCTACAGAGTGTTTCGCGAGAATCATGCTGCACCGCACCATAATTTTCCGAATTTATCGGAATTTACGCCTAAATATCTGAAAATCAAGCATTATTTTATATCTGATAGAAGACCGGTTTTGTCAAAACCGTTCCGCCGAATAGGGGGCCATATCAATATTCGGCGTCCGGCCATTAATCAGGTCGCCAACCAGCAAAGCTGTCTTCGGCGCACAGGTCAGGCCAAGGTGCTGGTGACCAAAGGCGAAGATGATATTCGCGTGCCGGGGCGACGGGCTGATAACCGGCAGACTGTCAGGCAAAGTCGGCCTGAAGCCCATCCAGGTTGAGGCATTTTCGGTGTTCACACCATCGATCATGCGTTTGGCGTGTCGGCTTATGACGTCTGTGCGGCGCGGGTTGGCTTCGGCATCAATTCCGCCAAGCTCGACGGTTCCGGCAAACCGCAGTCCCATGGCCATCGGTGTTGTCAAAAATTTGGCGTCGCCTTCCATCACGGGCCGGGAAAGTGAAGGTCCGGGGTCGGGGCAGGTAATATGGTATCCCCGCTCTGTATCAAGCGGCAATCTGATCCCTGTTTTGGCCGCCAGACGGGCTGAAAACGCACCTGCCGCCAAAACCATTTTATCGCAGTTGAAGACGCCATCACCGGTGACAACTCCAACACCATCCGGGCCATCCGTCCTGATATCATCGACATTGGCCTTTTTCAGGGTTCCCCCTTCGCGAACAAACAGGTCAGCCAGCGCCTTGACCAGGCCAGACGGGTCGACGACATACGCGTGATCAAAAATCTGATAGCCGTACCGGTATTCCGATGACAGGCCGGGTTCCAGTTGCTGGATCTGACTGGCGTTAATATCATCAATCCGGAAACCGAGTTTGCGCCGTGCGTTCATGTCGCTTGCGGCTTTTTTGAATGTCGCCTCTGAACGATAGACATGAAGATAATCTGATTCGCACACCAGTTCCGGATGACCGGCTTCATCTGCAAGTTTGCGATAAAGATCAACGCAGGGGTCCGTCAAAACATGGAGCGCGCGGCCCGTCGCTTCGGCATCATCAAAAAAGCCGGAACGGATATATCTGAACAGCCAGGGCAGCAGTTTCGGCAGATACGACCAGCGGACACTGAGCGGCCCGTCAGGATCAAGCAGCCATTTCGGCACACTTAACATTGTATCCGGCCCGGCCAACGGGGCGAACGACGACCGTGCCAGCAGACCGGCATTGCCAAAAGAACACCCCTCGCCCGGATCATCCCGATCGATCAGTGTTACCTGATACCCGTGACGTACCAGATGCAATGCAGAGACGACACCGACGATACCGGCACCGATAACCACAACCCGGAGAGACTGCGCTGTTTGCTGTTTGTCCCGGTCTGCTGTCATGATTGGTCCCGATCAACTTGCCAGTATGAATTTGGCCGCAGCCACGTCCTGAATGGTGACTGTAAAGTCGACCATTCCAGAAGTGTAGGTACCGACAATCTTGACATCCTGCAAGGTCAGTCTGCGAACATCCAATCTGTCGCAGAAAACTTCGGTCAGATACGCGTGCGCCTTATTCTCTTACGACAAGAACCGAAATTGGCGCATGGCGGACAACTTTTGCCGCATTACTGCCCAACAGATAATCGCTAAGCTCTGGCTGGTGGGAGGCAAGCACGATGACATCGGCTTCACTGTCTTTGGCCTCGCGCAAAATCTCGGGATAAACCTGGCCTTCGACAACGGATAGCGAGACGTTTACGTCTGCTGGAATATTTTCGCTTAAATACATCTTCAGCAGTTTTTTATTCTCATGCAGCGTCGTCATGACAACATCATCTGGAAGAAAATTGGAAATCATTGCATTGACAGGCGGCACTACCGTAATGGCGCGAATTTCACCTTTCCCGGTCTGCGCCATTTCAACGGCAATCGATAGGACCTTGGTATAGGTTTCAAGATGAGTCAGGTCGATGGGCAGCAGTATTTTACGATACATCAGATTGTCCTTTCGTCGGGCCAAACCCGGCTTTTGATTGATTTACATTTATTTCGAACCGAGCGCCAAGCTGTGTGGCGTTCGAAACTTCCGGATTAAGTTGTCAGGATGATTTTGGCCGCAGCAACATTTCCGTTATGCAAATCCCGGAACGCCTGACCACCGTCGGCCAAATTTCGTTGCTCGACCCAGTCCAGCGAACCCAGGCTTCCTGAATGCAGGGCCTGAACGGTGGCCCTGAAATCAACCATTGTATAAGTGTAGGTGCCGATAAACGTAACTTCCTGCAAGGTCAGTTTGCGAATGTTCAGCCCGTCATCAGAATCCATCAAACCGATATGCGTAATGACCCCACCCGGCCTGATCGCATGACAGGCATTCTGGCGCGTAGCCCGCCCGCCAACGGCATCAATGACAAGATCATAGCTGCTCTCGTCAGGTGGAGTGGTTGCGGGATCAACAACGACAAATCCCTCTCCTTCCCGCGCAGCATCAAGGCGCAAGGCATTGGTATCGGCGACGGTAACATCCCGACAGCCCCGACTGCGCAGAATCAAAGCCGCCGACAGGCCAATCGCCCCGCCACCGAGCACCAGCCCGCGGCATTCCCCCAACGGTCGCCACAATGCGCGTTCGGCAACACCAATGGCGTGAAGCGCCGTCGCCACCGGTTCTGTCAGAGCCGCTTTTATCGGGTCCATATCATCGGGTATTTCGACGATGTTGGTTTCCGGAATAACAACCTTTTCGGCAAACGCCCCCTGACGCGGGGCCATGCTGACGATTTCGCGCGCACTGCATAGGTTTGAGCGCCCGCCCAGACAATCATCGCAAAAACCGCACGTCACCAAAGGGCTGAACACAACCCGTTTACCCTTGTAGCGGCCCGAAGATACCGTCCCGCAAGCCTCGTGACCGAGGATCAGCGGCGGAGGGCGGCGTTCGTCGTGGCCGAGATAGGCATGCATGTCGGAGCCGCAAATTCCGGCCGCCTCGATCTTTATTTCGACCTCGCCGTTTTCGATAACGGGATCAGATATATCTCGCCAGACAAGTTCCTGTTCCCCAGTATAGATCAGTGCTTTCATTTTGCCGTGAACCCTCCGTCGACGGCGAGAACCTGACCGGAAATATAGGCCGCTGCGCGTGACGCAAGGAAGATCGTCGCGCCGTCAAGATCATCCATTTCACCGTTCCGGCCAACCGCTGTTCGCGAAGCATTTGCCGCCAACAGCGCCGGATTATCAAATACCGGTCTGGTCAATTCAGTCGGGAAAAAACCAGGCGCAATGGCATTGGTAACAATTCCGTCTTTCGACCAGGCTTCTGCCATGGCGCGGGTCAGCTGGGCAATGCCGCCCTTGGATGCGCCATAAGCTACACTATCGGGAAAGGCACGCCAGGACTGAAGCGAGGCGATGTTGATGATATTGCCGCCGCCCTTCTGGCGCATTCCACCAACCAGTTCGCGGGCCAGGAAAAACGGCACACCAAGATTGATATTCTGGGTCTGGTCCCAACTCTCCCATGTGATATCGTCCGCCGGTTCACGCAAATTGATACCTGCTGCATTGACCAGAATATCCGGCGCGCCAAAAAATCCGGCACTTTCTTTCGCTACCCGTTCAACTTCATCCCTGACCAGCAGGTCAGCGGGCAATATCATTGCCTCATGATCGAGCGCCGTGATTTCCGCCGCTGTATCCTTCAGCCGGTCACGGTCACGACCAACAACGATCAGATGAGCACCTGCGGCGGCAAGGGTAAGGGCCATATGGCGGCCAATTCCCGACGACGCCCCGGTCACCATCGCCACACGGCCTTTCAGATCAAACAGGTCTTCGACAAATGACGGCATTGAATTGGATCCAAGTTGCAGGCGGACTACAGGCTAAATCTGAAGCTCAAATTTTTCATCAGGAAAGTATTTTTCCAGACGCACATCACCGGTTCGGGCGTGCCCTTCCATGCCCTCAAGACGGGAAATGCGTGCCATAACGGCAGCCACGTCACGATTGGCATCTTTGGTCATACGTTGGGTTGTAACGACTTTCAAGTACTTATGAACGGAGAGTCCACCGGTGTAATGACCAGCCCCCTTGGTTGGCAGAATATGGTTTGTGCCGGAACATTTGTCACCAAATGCCACGGTTGTTTCTTCGCCAACAAACAAGGACCCGTAATTTTTCAGACGGTCTGTGTACCAGTCGAGATTTTCCGTATGCACTTCCAGATGCTCAGGCGCATACTCGTCGCTGACGGTTGCCGCTTCTTCGTCGGTGTCGCAGACCACAACTTCGCCATAATCACGCCACGCGGCTTCGGCGGCCTGCTGTTGAACTTCAGGTAAATCGGCAATCAGTGCGGGCATACGGGCAATAACATCATCAGCCAGTCTACGGCTTGTTGTTACCAGCCAGGCGGGAGAATCCAACCCGTGCTCTGCCTGTCCGACCAGATCTGTTGCAACAATATGAGGGTCAGCAGCATCATCCGCAATGACCAGAATTTCCGTCGGCCCGGCAAACAGATCGATCCCTGTCCTACCGAACAACATTCGTTTGGCTTCAGCGACGAAACGGTTGCCCGGTCCAACCAGAATGTTGGCCTTTTTGCCGGTGAACAACCCAAACGCCATGGCGGCAATTCCCTGAACACCGCCGAGGGCAAGAATGTGATCGGCACCGGATAAATTCATCGTGTATAATATTGCCGGATGAACCCCGCCGCGCTCGTTACTGGGGGCGGAACAGGCGACGACGTTTTCAACGCCCGCGACTTTGGCGGTCGCAATGCTCATGATCGCTGATGCAACGTGGGCATACCGCCCGCCCGGCACATAACATCCCGCCGTATTCACGGGGATCAATTTCTGACCGGCCCATAATCCGGGCGACAACTCGGTTTCAAAATCCACGACGCTGGCGCGCTGCTTTTCGGCAAATCCGCGTACCCGGTCATAAGCAAACCTGAGATCGTCTTTCAGGCGCTGCGGAACCTGCGCGGCGGCCGCTTCAATGGTCTCCTGGCTGACCAGGATTTCACCATCCCAACCATCCAGCTTGCGTCCGTACTCTACCGCCACATCGTCACCGCCGGATTCGATTTGCGCCAACATGTCCGCAACAATCCGCCGCGTGTCGTCCTCACCGGTTGCTGATGTCTTTTCGGCCTTTTTAATAAACTCAATAGTCATTTTTTTGTCCTAATTGTATTTCACATTATCAATATTGATGAGTTACTCATCCTGGCTAGGTTGTTGTGCGGTCAAAGTGCCCAAAGGGTTAATATCGGAACATAAGCCAAAAGCAGCACAAGTCCGAACATACCGATCACATAAGGAACGGCATTTACGGCTATTCGCAGCACTGAAATACCGGTTAACCCTGACACCACAAAGAGGTTCAGCCCGAGCGGCGGTGTGATAAATCCTACGCCTAGGGATGTCACCATAACAATACAGAAATGGATATCATTCATGCCGATTTCGCGTGCGAGAGGCAACAGGATGGGGGACAGGATCACAATGTTCGGAGTGGTTTCCATAACACAGCCGGCCAGGATCAGGATGCCGATGATGATCAGGATCAAAACGTTCGGATCATCACTCAAAGAGGTCATGGTCTGGACGAACCCCTGCGGAACTTCCAGAATCGCCAGGGTCTGGGCGAGTGGCAGCGACATCGCGATAATCGGGACGATAACCCCGTTAACCTTGGCCGAACTGGCGAGCATTTTGGGGAAATCCGCGAGGGTCAATGTCCCCTGCCACAATCCGATCAGAATCGAGCTGACAACAGCGACTGCGGCAGCTTCGGTCGGTGTAAAGATACCGGAATAGATACCGCCGAGAATGATGATCGGCACCATTAGCGCATAACGCCCGTCAACCACCGCCTTGACCCATCGCTTCATTGAAAACCCGACTTCGTTATTTTCGTATCCATTCAATCGGTTCATAACAACGTTGGTGAGCATGATCGCAACCATCACCAGAACACCCGGGATCGCCGCTGCCAGAAACAGGGTCGAGGCGGAAATTCCAAGCACCAACCCAATAATGATATAGGCGATTGAGGGTGGAATAAGAATTCCGGTACACGCTCCGGCAGCAACCAGCGCACAGGCATAAGGGCGGGGATAACCCTGACGCACCAGGCGCTCAATTGTCATCCTGCCGACGGCTGCGGCACCCGCCGCATCGGACCCGGAAATACAGGCAAAAAATCCGCAACCAAGAACGGTCGACGTGCCAAATCCGGTCCTGAACCCGCCAGCCGTGGCGTCTGCAACATCGAGTAACTTCTCCGACAATCCGGTCCGCACCAACACGTCACCTGTAAGAATAAACAACGGGACGGCAATCAGCGCAAACGCATCAATTCCGTCAAACAATGATTCACCGAGCAGTGACAGGGGTAGAGCATCGGTCAATACCAGCATTGCGATGGAGCCGAGCCCAAGAACGGCCCATACTGGAACCGCGAGAGCGATCATTCCAACCATGGCAATCAGTGGAACATAGAACTCCCAGCCGAGTTCTATAGCAGCTGTTTGTTGCAGTTGTTGGAAAAGCATCTCGTGCTCCTAATCGAAAAGTTTGTTGCCCGTGAATACGGGACGGCCATGCCAGAGATCTCTGACATCGCGGTTGATGGACTGGGCCAGGCGAAACAAAATCATGGCAAAACCCAGAGGTACGGCAGCCGTGAACCAGACTTGGGATATTCTCAGGCCATGCGTTACCGAGCCGTATTCCAACGACGTAATGATCGGGTGCAGCGACCAATAAAATGCGACGACCGCCAGGATGACCATTGCAGTGTCACCCAACAAATATATCCCCGCCTGTCCGCGGACCGGCAAATAATTAAGGATCACATCTATACGGATATGGGCCCGCTCGCGGACGGCAGCAGAAGCGCCGATCCAGGCCAGATAAATGAACGAATAACGGGCAATTTCCTCACCCCAGATCGATGAATAGTTAAGACCGAACCGGCGAACAACCTCACTGGCGATCGTCGCAACAATCATCGAGTAAAAGACCAACAGCAGCCAGCGTTCGCCATGCTGGTTCAAATTGCGAAGCACGTCTCGCATTGTCACCTCCTGGGTTTTTCAATTGTGTGAAGAATTGGGGAAGGTCCGGGAGTTGACCTTCCCCCTCTCCTGCGACTAGGCGTCGTGGACGTAAAGTCCGCCCGGCGTATTCGCCGCGTCGTTCAGTCTTTCGAACGTCTTCAGGTCACCGGCCAACGTCGTTTTGAATTCGTTCCATTCAGGCAATTGGTGGCCGCCCCTGGCAACCCACTGAGCCAGCTCGTCCTTGGATAGCGAGTGGAACTGGACACCGAATTTTGCCAATTCAGACATTGCATAAGCCCGCGCGGACGGAACCTTTGAGAGGTTCTGATGGGCCGTCACCTTGCTGGCGAACTCGATCCCTTCCTGTATGTCCTTTGGCAGGCTATTGAACCAGGCGAGGTTACAGGAAAATACCTGGGAATCGGGCACCGCCTGAGTGAAACTGACGTGGGACAGAATATCCTTGAAGCCAAACACAAAAAGAGCGCCGACGGCCGGATCCAGGGCGTCTGCTACCCCTTGTTTGATTGCCGACGGGGTCTCACCCCAGGCAATCGGTGTCGGGTTGGCACCAATCATGCGATAGTACTGCTGTAGCATTTTCGATCCCGGCACGCGGAACTTGACGCCCGCCATATCATCCGGAGTTTTAATCGCACCATTTCCACCTTTCCGAACGGCGACAACGCGCGGATCGATGACCACATACCAAAGCGGTTTGAAACCCTTGGCCTCAACCATTGGATGGACGGTGTCACGCCAGGTATCGGAGTTTACCAGATTTACGAATTTCTGGTTTGCCCCACAAAAGTAGGGAAGATTGATCAAATCCACCACCGGCGCGAACGGAACGAAGTTGGACAGAGAGTGTTGCGCAACCTGAATAGTGCCACCCTGGACCTTTTGGGCCAACGCTCCGCCTGCACCCAACTGACCCCCAGGAGCCAGTTTTACGTAAACTTGTCCATTGGTCATGTTCTGGATGTTTTCCTTGAAATCCAGTTGCATGATTGGATAGCTGCGTGACGCGCCCATGATATAAGCGGTCGCCATCGTCATGGTGTATTTTGCAGCCTTTTTGCGTTCTTTTTCTTCATTCGCAGTTTGAGCCGCAGCCTCGCTTGAGATCAAGGTGCCAGAGGCACCGGCAACGATGGCGGCTGTAAATCCGAACTTTCCGGCGACATCCATAAAACGGCGTCGTTCTTCGTTTACGGCCTCAAGGGTTTCGACTATGTTTTTTTGATCGGTCATTCTGGGTTCCTCCAAATACGTCTTTTCAGGATTGATCGGAAAGAGCAGCCTCTTGCTCTCTTTCCTTTTTTAGTGCGGCAGCAACAAAAAATATTGCAGCCAGAAATAATGTGAGAAATTCAGCCACATCGTTCATGCCAACGGCGCCCCAGCCCATAACGACAGAAGCCTTGCCAAGGATCACATTGCCGACAAAAAGGGCACCAAACACCCCAGACAGACGAAGCGTCCAATTGGTTGTAGTCCTGGATTCTGATTGCACAGCATTTCTCCCTTTTCCCCCGGAACTTCGAGGGCCGTTATTCAATTTATTATTGCGCAATTTTGTAAGCGCTTACATTTTACAAACCCATCTTAGCACCGTTTAGCTCAACGATGTCAATGAAAAACCTCCATTAAGCATTACTTAAAGATAAAAATGGCTATTTTATTGGATTTTTTAGTAAAAATTTATATAATGAATAAATAATTTTGAAATATTTGATACAGGAAATCAACTTTAAGATGAGGAAGCGCTTACAAAAACCCGGAAATTCTGTCAAATTAAGCGACGTCGCTGCGCGTGCAAAGGTATCCACGGCGACGGTCAGCCGGACACTGAATTCGCCCGGAAAAGTAAGTGCCGCCGTTGCCGGGCGCGTTCGTGAAGCGATCAATGAGCTTGGATATGTGCCGGATGCCGCCGCCCGTGCCCTTGCTGCGGGACGGTCGCGTGCTATTGGCGCGCTGGTTCCGACCTTGTCCAACCCTATTTTTGCCGATTGTATTCAGGCCGTGGAAGAACGCCTTGACGGTCAGCGTTATGCGCTCGTCGTCGCCAGTACGGATTATACGCTGGACAAGGAACTCCGCCAGGCACGGGCCCTTCTGGAACATGGTGTTGATGCGTTGATGCTAACCGGATCAGCGCATCATAAAGATCTCTACAGCATCCTTGATGATCATGCCGTTCCCTACGTCAATACGTGGGCTTCAAGTTCAGACAACGCGCATCCCTATGTTGGCATCGACAACATCGAAGCTACGATCCGGTTGACGAACTACCTGCTTGATCTCAACCACAAACAGATAGCCATGATCGCTGGAATCAGTGCCGATAATGATCGGGTCAGGGACCGGATCGCCGGCATCCGACAAGGGCTTGAAGCCAGAGGCCTGACCCTAGACCCGTCACATCTGATCGAGAAACCCTATGGCATCGAACATGGCCGTGAAGCCATGCGGGTATTTTTGCACCGGGACGTGAGACCGACTGCGATTATTGGCGGCAATGATTTGCTGGCGCTTGGGGCCATGATGGAATGCCAGGCGCAAGGCCTGAATGTGCCCGGTGATATTTCCATTGCCGGGTTCGATGACATGGATCTTGCCAGCCATATCTCGCCAGCCCTGACGACCATGCATGTACCAACAACCATAATGGGCCAACTGGCCGCGGATTATCTGCTGCAACGCCTGTCGGGCAATCAGCTGGGCAGCGAGAAAACGCTGGACGTTGAATTGATTGTCCGGGCCTCAACTGCGCCATGTCATGGGTAGATCAGGGATCATTTGCTATGCTCGCAATCATTCGCTCAACAGAGCGTCAACAGCAGCCGGTTTTGGGTCTGACATGCTCACCACGATATTGCGGGCAAGTGGATTGGTCGTTTTTCTCAGCCTTGTCCCTGCCTCTGAAGCCTTTTCATTTGATGTTCATCAGTTCTTTGAAACAAAGTGCGGTCGCTGTCATCAGCATTCCGGAGATCTGGCGCGGCAAAATCTGTTTATCGATGGCGGCGTGCTACGCAGTCGGGAAAGCGGCGATGATATTCGTCTGTTCCTGCCTGATCATCACGGGCATCCGGATCCCGCAGAAACTGCGGCACTATACGAAACGTTTATCTGGCAGGTCAGGAGCGGTGCCATGTTCAAGACCAAATGCGCCATCTGCCACGTCCGCGCCAGTGATCTTGCCAGGCAAAGTCTGGTTCGTGACGACGACGGGGTACGCGGTCGTTATACGGGTGTCGATCTGGGTGAATTTCTCGTCCACCACGGTCGTATCGATGATGACAACGTGAATTTTTTTGTGCAGTTGTTCAGGCGACTGGCGCCAAAGCAAATTCCGTTCTAGTCATGCTCGTTTGCTGATAACGCCAGAGCCGCCTTTTGCAGGACCGGCACGAATGTACGGGCCTTGACCAAATCCATGCGCACGGTCGGTGCGTGAAATGCGAGGGCGGCGACCATACGCCCCTTGTCATCGTTGATTGGCACGCAGACAGCGACCATGCCGTCGATAAATTCCTCATTGTCGGTACCGACTCCGTCACGACGAACCTGCTTGACGGCTTCCAGCAGGTGGCCCGGATCCGTAATGGTATTGTCGGTAAACCGTTCCATGGTCAGCACCGACACCAGATCGGCACATTGGCGTTTGGTCAATGAACTCAGATATAGCTTGCCACTGGCGGTACAATGCACCGGTACATTACTGCCGATAGGTAACTGATGGCGCAATGGCCATTCTGTTTCAACACGGTCGGTATAGAACATCTCCGTTCCCTTGGAGATGACGATGTTGCAGGTTTCCCCGATTTCCCGCGATACCGCCGTCAGAATGCCATGGCGATAGGAGCGTTCGGCTGACGTCGCGAGGGTCAACCGGGCCAGTCTGGCGAGCCGATGTCCGCCAACATATCCCCGGTCACTCAGATCGGGGCGCAGAAACCCTTCTGTTTCCAGAAGATTACAAAGTCTGTGAAGTGTCGCTTTCGGCAACCCGGTCAAGGCCATCAGATCGACAACCGTCATGGGATGGTCCGCACTGGCTACAGCTTCGACGATTTCAAGAGCGCGGACGGAACGTGAGACCTTGTCTGTTTTGTCATCCATATGCGATAGGTCTCAACATTTTCGCCCGATTGATGGTGGCCTTCGACACAAACACTGTGTATCGATCCAACCTTTTTGTTCCGGAAGCCGATTGGTGTTGGCATGTGAGAGAGACATAACACCAACACCAATCACTGTCGAGACGAACGCTCGACTTCCAGGGAAGGATATTTTCAATCAGATCATTCAGGGCAAATTCGCCCTGAATGACCAACTGACCGCTTATTTTCCGATGTTGTCGAGGAACATTGTCGTTAACTCCGGCACCAGCGCGATAATGATCCAGACAATCATCAGGGCGACAAGATACGGAACCGTATATTTAAGTATTCGGAAATACGGTATGCCCGTGATTCCGCTTGCCACATAGAGATTGAGGCCATAAGGCGGGGTGATAAACCCGATGGCATCACCTACCAGGAAGATGACGGCAAAATGGATCGGGTCGACACCAATACTGGCCGCAATCGGGGCAAGGATCGGTGCCAGAATGATCGTATTTGGCAGGCTTTCCAAAATCGTTCCGGCGATCAGAACGATAAACATGCAGGCAAACAATATCGGGTAATATCCACCCAGATTTGCCAGCATTTCGGTGACGAAATCCTTGGCTCCCAACAGCGACAATATCTGCTGCATCACCACCGAAATGGCGATCAAGGGTACCAACATCCCGGTAATCTGTCCGGAACGCAGGATGATCCCGGGAAGTTCCATAATATGGAAACCCGGCACAAACACCATCGCCCCAACACTTGCACCTTCGGAACTGCCATCCGATGCCAAGCCGAGCCGTTTGGCAAACGGATACATGATCAAGCCGACAATCATACAGAACCCGGCGGTAATACCGGCCGCTTCCGTTGGTGAAAATTTACCGGTGTAGATGCCCCAAATTACAAGGCCAATGGCAAAGAAACCGAGCCAGGCACCAAATGCCGCCTTGATAATCCGGTTTAACTGGAAGGAGATGATGTCACCCCAGCCAAATTTCCTGGACATGTACCAACACGCAATCTGCATGGAGACAACCATCAAGATCCCCGGAATCAACCCGCCAATGAACAGATCGCTGATCGAAAGATTCAGCAAAAATCCATAGACAATGAAAATGATACTTGGCGGAATAATGATCCCCACCGTACCGCCGGCCGCGACAGTTGCCGCCGCAAAATTTTCATCGTAATTGGTGTTGGTCATTTCCGGATGCATGATCGAGCCGATCGTCGCCGTCGTTGCCGAGTTGGATCCGGAAATTGCGGCAAACAAACCGCAAGCGGCAAGCGCCGCCATGGCCATACCACCCCGTACCCAACCCAGAATCGAGTAGGCAAAGTCCGATAGTCGTTTGGCGATCCCCGCATTATTGATCAAATCCCCGGTCAGGATAAACAGCGGCAAAGCCAGCAATCCGAAGAAATTAAGTCCCTCGAAGAGAGTTGTCGCAATATTCATAAGCGTGAAATCAATCGCCAGGCTGACGCCGACAACCCAAAGCGAGATAATCAAAAAGATCGGAACGCCCATCACGAACAGAAGGGTCACACCGATTGAAATTAAAGTGATCCACATTTCAGCCATTGTACCCTCCTATTCCGACGCTTCGTTGGCTTTAATTGGCATCGGTTCACCCCGTCTGAAGCGGCCAATGTCTTCAGCCAGATTCTGCAAAACCCGATAGATGATCATTCCAAATCCGATCGGTGTGGCCATATAGAACCACCATTGCATAACGTCATCCGTCCCCTGGACGATCGAGAAATTATCGTAGGACAGATAAACAACGTCATATGAATAATAGATAACCATCAACGAAAATCCGATCCACACCAGATGATCGACAACGATGCAGAAAAACTGCCCCTTGTAAGGCAGTCGAACCCTGAATTCTTCAAACCGGAGATGACTGCGGGTTTTGCAGCAATAAGCACATCCGATCCACGTCACCCAAAGAAACAGATATATTGGAATTGTCGTGCTCCAGGCTGCCTGTTGGCCGAATGCAAACCGCCGAATTACTTCAACAAAGATAATGCCGGTCATGATCACATAACTGCTAAGGATCACGACTTTTTCGATATTCTCGTCAATCCACCTGAACATATTATTTCCCCTGGTTTGATTGCGTTGATCTCACCCGATCACAATACACCTACACCCATCAGGCTGACACTCCAGTCTCCCTGACACGCGCATACAACGCCGTGAACGCTTGGGGGCGCGGTCGTTACCGCGCCCCCAACCCTATCGTCAAATCTAGCTTTTCCACCAACGGCGTGGCTCAACGTTCTCAGCCAACGTGTCTTTGGGAATTTCACGGGCAATATCGGAAATGAATTTATAGGTATCCATTCCGCCAGACCATCCGTTGATACGCTCGCGCCATTTTTCCCATTCTTTGGGGTGGAACTCGGGAGAGCACATTTCTTCGGCTTCGCGTTTGGCCGCATCCGAAAACATCGACACGCGTGTGCCATGTTTGGCAAAAATCGTGTCGGAATGCTGAGGATCAGAGAACCCAACCGTGTTGACCAGAGACGCTTCGTTAGCTGCCTGAACGTGAACCTGCGTCAGGTAGGATGATTCCATCACCGCGTCCTGCAATTCACCGCCAAGGCTATCAAAAACCTTGCCGTTCATGGCCGTAGCTTCCGTACCACAGAAGAATTCCAGATTAAGAACCTGGGAAACAACCGGGGACATGTTTGCATAGGCCACAGCGGACGCCCATGTTTCTGCGCCATCGATAAGGCCTTGTTTCAGGCCATCGAGAGTTTCAGCCCAGGCAATCGGCGTTGGATTCAGTTTCATCAGGTTCATAGCGATACGGCCAAGCTGCGTACCGGTGACCCGGTTCTTGGTTCCAGCCAACTGGGTTACGCTGGTGACCAATGGCTTGTCTTTCCATGCCAGACCAAGCTGAATGCCGCGTAGTTCAGCGTGGCTGAACAGCATTTCGATACCGTGTTTTTTACGCAACGGATCGCGCAGAACTTTCTGGCTGCCCGGATGATAGAGGAAGTAATACTGCGATGCCCGACTCGGAAACATGTAAGCATAATCCAGCACGTTATAATAAGGAGCACCACCGGCTGAGTTCTGGGTTGAGGCGGCATAAAGATCAACAATGCCCTGCTGTGTTTTCTTGACACAGTTGGTCTGGCCACAAATCTGGTTGGCACCGATGAATTCAATTTGAATCGCACCGTCCGTGCGCTCTTCCAGATCATTGACGAACTGCAAACAGCCGGCACGTTCGATCAACAAATTCTTCTCGGTAAAACCGGCAGCACCAAACTTCAATTTAAATTTTGGCTTATTTTTAAACCGCTTGTTGTACGTTGAATTGGCCGCTTCCGCGAGACGCGGCAACGTGACCATTCCGGTCAAACTACCGGCAGCAAGCAATGTTGAACTGATCCCGAAATGTTTTGTCAGGCGCAGCAGATCACGTCTGGAGACGTGTTTGAGTTTTTCCGTAAGCATAATTTCTCCTTTTTAAGACATCGAAACCCCCCGTCGGGGATCAAAAGCAATACCATAGAATTATTGTTGTTTTTATCATTATTGATACTACAATTATCATTATTGCATCATTGTCTAAAATATGCAATAGTCAAAAAAGTTAATTCTGGATGCAGGCTTGAAGCTGGCATGCCGAACCAATACTCAAACAGCTCAAAATAGTGCGGGGACCGGAACATTGAACGCGACACAGGTTGAGACGACTGGAGCAAATATAGGCACATTTGATTACATCATCGTTGGCGCGGGGTCCGCTGGATGTGTTCTGGCAAACCGATTGTCTGCGGACCCGTCGAACCGCGTTCTGTTGCTGGAAGCCGGTGGACGCGACTGGAACCCGTGGATTCATGTTCCCGTTGGATATTTCAAAACCCTGCACAATCCCGCCACCGACTGGTGTTACAAAACCGAACCCGATCCCGGCCTCAACGGACGCAGTCTCGACTGGCCGCGCGGCAAGACGCTGGGTGGGTCAAGCTCGATCAACGGACTTTTGTATATTCGCGGCCAGCACGCCGATTACAATCACTGGCGCCAATTGGGTAATGCCGGATGGTCGGCGGAAGATGTCCTGCCCTATTTCAAGCGCGCCGAAAGTCAGGAGCGCGGCAGTGACGACTATCACGGTGCCGACGGGCCGCTTGCGGTTTCCAACATGCGTGTTGAACGTGATATCTGCTCGGCCCTGATTTCCGCTGCCGAAGAACTGGATATTCCCAGAAACGACGACTTCAATGGCGCGACCCAGGAAGGAGCCGGGTATTTTCAGCTGACGGCAAAGAACGGACGCAGATGTTCATCAGCTGTTGCCTATCTCAACCCCGTTCGCTCTCGCTCCAACTTGCAGATTGTCACACACGCCCATACCGAACGCCTGTTATTTGCGGATGATAATGATCGTACGGTTTCTGGTGTTCGTATGTCAGTCAAGGGGCAGCCTCAGACGGCACTGCTGAACCCCGGTGGCGAAGTTGTCCTGAGCTCGGGTGCTATTGGTTCTCCGCAGCTTCTTCAGGTATCCGGTATCGGCTCGGGTGAGCTTTTGCAAGCTCTGGACATTCCTGTCCGCCATGACCTAAAAGGTGTCGGCGAAAACCTTCAGGATCATCTTCAGATCAGGCTGGTTTATCAGGTCAACGTGTCGACCCTGAACGATGAAATCAACAACATTTTCCGCCGTGGCCTGATGGGAATTGAATACGCCCTGTTCCGCACCGGGCCAATGGCAATGGGTGCCAGTCAGGTTTGTATTTTTGCAAAAACCCAAAAAGACATGGAAACACCCGACATCCAGTTCCATTTCCAGCCGCTCAGTGCAGACAAACCCGGTGTCGAAATGCACCCGTTTTCGGGCATCACCCTGTCGGTTTGCCAGTTGCGCCCGGAAAGCCGGGGGCGGATTGTCATCAAATCACCCGATGCTCACGTTTACCCGGAAATTCATCCAAATTATCTGTCGGCCAAACTGGATCAGGAAACCGCCGTCGCTTCAATCAAGGTCGCCCGCGCATTGGTCGCCACTGACGCCCTGTCACCCTTTATCGTCGAAGAGAAAGTTCCGGGCGCAGGAAACGCTTCGGATACAGAGTTGCTGGAAGCGGCAAGGAATATCTCGCAGACCATCTATCATCCAACCAGCACCTGCAAAATGGGCAACGATCCCATGGCCGTTGTCGATGAGCGGCTCCGCGTTCACGGAATCAAGGGTTTGCGTGTGGCCGACGCCTCGATCATGCCGACAATCGTTTCCGGCAACACCAATGCGCCAGCAATCATGATCGGCGAAAAAGCATCCGATATGATCCTTGAAGATCGCAAAGGATAACCATTTTATAACCCCGCCCCTGTAAGCACCGGATCAAACTTTTTTGGCGTGATCTGTTTTGAACTCAAGGAGATACCCATGAAAAAAATTCTTGTAGCCGTCGATATCGGAAGAGAAGGGGGTAATGACACCCTGATGGAAACCGCCAAAAGCCTTGCCAAGTCTGCTGATGGCGAGATTTACCTGCTGCACGTCATTGAGCCCGTTCCAAAAAGGGTCCTGCTTGAATTACCACAGGAATCAATCGCCCGGCATTTGTCCGATGCGGAAGAAGACATGAGCAAAATGTTATCGCAATATGGATACTCCAACGGTGTCGTTCGCGAAGGTCCGCCATCGAATGAAATTCTGAAATACGCCACCGAAATCAACGCCGACCTCATCGTCGTGCATTCTCACGACCCTGATTTGTCAGATTATTTCATCGGTTCGGTTGCCGGTCGTGTGGTTCGTCGTGCGCACTGTTCGGTGCATATTGTACGCGAAGCCATATAAGAGGCACATGTTACCCGAAGATTGTCGCCGTCGGTCAACCAGACCGACGGGCGACTTCCTTCATGAAGCGGTCGCGGATAACCACCGGGTTGATGTCGATAACGCTGACCGGAATATTGCCGGATTCGCATTTGCAGACAATGATCGTCATCTGACCGGACGAAAGGGCTTTGCGTAATTCGTCTGCCGTGTCTTCGGCCTGACACTCAACGACATTTTCACATCCACAGGCTTTGGCTACCGCCGTCAACGACGTCTTCAGGCCAGCATAGGTTGGTTGATCACCGGTCGAACCGTAACTGCCGTTATCAATAATCAGCAGCACGAAATTGTCCGCCACATTGTTGGCGATGGTCGGCAGGGTACCGAAGTTGGTCAACACCGAACCGTCCCCGTCGATGGCAACAACTTTTTCAGGTTGCGCCAGCGCCAGCCCGAGACCGATCGACGACGACAGTCCCATGGTGCCGAGCATATAAAAATTACTCGGCTGATCATCAAGCTGGAAAAGTTCCTGTGATGGCAGGCCGATATTGCAGATCACCAGTTCATCCGTGATAACCGGGATGATTGATTTCAGGACATCGCTTCTGATCATTTGTAGCCTCCCCAAAATGATGCGTCTGTCAAAATAGCTGTCGGCTTGGAACACATCTGGGTGTATTTCAAAATCTCGCCAAGTTCTTCAGCATCATCCTGATGATGCATGTGAAATGTCGGTATACCGAGTTGCTGAAGCAAAGGCTTGGTATGGATCGCCATTTCAACCTGGCAGGCGACCGGTTCACGCAGTTCACCGCGGAAGCTGATCAGCATAGGTAGCGGTATCTGGTAATACTGGATCAGCGTCGCCAGCGTATTGATGGTCACGCCGATAGCCGTGTTCTGCATGATGATGCAGGGTCGCTTTCCACCCATGAAAGCCCCGGCGCAAAGCCCCATACCCTCGTCTTCCTTGTTGGAGGGTATGTGGTAAATCCGCTCATCTTTTTCGATGACGTCAATTACACCGGCCAACTGTTTGCACGGAACCGTGGTGACAAAATCGATTCCGTTTGCAACCAGATCGTCAACGATCCGCTCGCTAATGTTAGATGCCATTTTTAATTCCTTTGCGTTTAAGGCGATCACCCGGCCCAAGCTTTCGCCCCGATGCCATGGTCCAATGTCAGGGAATGTGAACCCATCGCTTGCCTGAGTCAACAAATTCTTATATAAGAGTTATATGAATTATTCAGATCACCCAATCTGATGGTCTCCCTGACCGCTCAACCCGGCAACGGGCCGCTGTATCAGCAGATCAAGAAGCTGATTGTTGATCGCATTGTCGATGGAACATGGCAACCCGGCGCGTGCCTGCCATCGGAAACCCGGCTGGGCGACGAACTGGGCGCTTCACAGGGCACTGTCCGCAAGGCCCTGGATGATCTGGTAGGCGACAACCTTCTGATACGCCATCAGGGTCGCGGAACCTTCGTCGCCACCCATACGGCGCAGCGTGAACTGTTTCATTTTTTCCATCTGGTCGATGAGGGCGGCAATAAACAGCTTCCTGTTTACAGCCAGTTGATCGACTGCTCTCGCCGACAGGCGTCTGATCGTGAAACCGATTGCCTCGATATATCAGCACCAGCGGACGTCGTTACAATCACCCGCGTCCGCCACCTGAATGACAAACCTGCGATTTTCGAAACCATTGCATTGCCAGCTTCGCGATTCTCCGGCCTCGAACGCGAAGATGACCTGCCCAACGAACTCTACGGGCTTTACGAAAAATCCTATGGCGTCACCATTCACAGGGCAAAGGAGCGCCTCAGCGCTGTTGCCGCGACCGATGCGGAAGCACTGGCGCTTGGACTGCCGACCGGCTCACCCTTGCTGGAGATCGACCGGATCGCCGAGACACTGGAGGGTACGCCTGTGGAATGGCGCATCAGCCGTTGTGACAGCCGCACCCACAGATACCTGACCGAACATGTATAGAAATTCAAGATAACAGGACGACAATATGACTGAATTTATTCAAACCGTTGTTGTTGGCGCAGGCCTCGTCGGGCTGGCCACTGCCCGTGAACTGGCGATGAGCGGGCGTGACGTCATTGTATTGGAAAGCGAAGACGCCATTGGCACCGGAACAAGCGCCAGGAACTCGGAAGTCATTCACGGCGGCATGTATTACCCCGAAGGCAGCCACAAGGCGCGGTTATGCGTCAAGGGGAAGCATCTTCTCTATGATTATTGCGAATCGCACGGCGTTAATCACAGCCGCCTTGGCAAACTGATTGTCGCGACCCGAGAGGAAGAAGTTCCGACACTTGAAGAGATACGCCAGAGAGGCCTGATCAACGGCGTTGATGATTTGCGTTATGTCGACGCCGATGAACTGAGCGAGATCGAGCCCAACGTCCGGGCGGTGCGTGCCCTTCTGTCTCCATCAACCGGACTGGTCGACACCCACGGCCTGATGTTGTCCTATCAGGGCGATGCGGAAAATCATGGTGCCATGCTGGCGCTCTCAAGTCCGCTCAACGGTGCCCGCATTGAAGGCGACAAGATCATCCTTCAGGTTGGCGGCGACGCACCGATGGAACTGGC
>JAJFIJ010000322.1 GCA_021775105.1 Rhodospirillales bacterium
CCCAACACGGGGGGCTTCGTCACGATGCGCCCGCTCGAAGGCATCCATCAGGGCCGGATAAGTCAGGTTCGTATGCACCTGATCGGCATCAATAAATTGCATGCGGCTCTCCTGAAATGTAACCTTCAGGGAGCTTCGCCGATAATTTTAATCGGGTCTATAGTTTAAGTTATCCGTTTTCACACGCAGCGCGATGCCGACTCCGATCGATGGTGGCGGTTCGGTCTTCGGGCAGCAAGACATGAACGGACGTCCCAATTCCGACCTTGCTTTCAATCTGCAATTCCCCGCCGTGAAGCTCGACAAATCGCTTGGTCAGGGCAAGACCAAGGCCGGTCCCTTCGCTGGCCACATCCGATTTTCCACGAACCTGAGCAAAAGCTTCCTGGACTCTGGTGATATGCTCCGGTGCAATTCCACAACCGTTGTCTGTAACGGAAACTCGGACCCCTCCGCATTTTCTGATATCTGCACGAACAGACAACTTTCCCCCGTCGGGCGAAAATTTTATCGCATTGGTCATTAGATTGATCAATATCTGCTTCATAACACGTTGATCTGCATAGATAGCGCGGACATCGGGCTCAATCCTGGTTGTACTGACGATCAGTTTTGCGTCTGCTCGCTCCTGAACCATCACGAAACACGATCCAATGAGTTCGCGGATATCAACAACTTCTTCCTCAATCAAGAATTCACCAGCTTCCACCTTTGACACATCAAGAATATCCGAGATCATTGACAACAGATGGCTGCTGGCAGAATGAATATCTTCTGCATACTCCCGGTATTTCGGGATAGAGTGCTCCCCCAGCATCTGATCTTTGGAAATTTCGGAAAACCCGATGATGGCATTCAACGGCGTTCTCAACTCATGACTCATGTGGGCAAGAAAATCTGTTTTGGCCCGGTTTGCCAGTTCCGCCCGTTCTTTCTCGACCAGCAGGTCATTTGTCCGCTCCTTGACCCGTTTTTCCAGGGTCTGATTGGCTTCAATCAGGGCGGCCTCGGTCTCATAAATTCGTGTGACGTCTGATCCGCTTCCCCGGTAACCGATAAACTTCCCGGTGGCGTCGAAGACGGGAACTCCGGCAATTTCGATCACCCGGCGCTTGCCATCCTTACCCTCAATGAAAGAGCTGAAGTTCCGGAATGGTTGATGACGTTCCAGAAGGCACCGATGCGCCTCCCATTTCTCGACATTTTCTGATACCTGTTCACGCCCCGCCACCTCAAAGCCGGTTTTGCCGATCACCTCGAAATTTCTGACCTTGGTAATTTCGGAAAACTGATAACCAACGTAGGTATACCGAAAATCTGAATCAATCTCCCAGAACCAGTCGGATGATGACCTTGCAAAATCGCGCAACCTCTCCTCACTGGCACGAAGCGCTGCTTCTACTTCTTTCCTGTCTGATATCTCGTCAACCAGTTCCTTTGTTTGCACGGAAACAAGCACCTGCAAGTCGTCTTCTGCGAAATCAGATGCCTCGAACATTGTCCGATTGACCTGCAGCACCTGACCATCTTGCCCGGTTACAGGATCCGCTGATCTGTCCAAGTCCTTGCTCAGCCCCTGAATTTCAGACGAGTCGGTTTCTTCCAGTTTCAATTTAATCCTATCGAAACAGATATGCATTCTGGAGCTATTGGGCAGGGCGACACAGCGAAGCTGGTAGATTCTACCATCCATGCGCTCGTGTTCGGTCATCAAGGTCGAGTCATCCTCTACACTTTTGATGCACGCACGAACATACTGCTCAAAGTCATCATCAGAAATTTTGAGGATTCCCGAACACCATATGTATTGCAGGAGTTCGTCTATTGTTGGTTTTTTTTCAATCAGGCCTTCCGGAAGCCGCCACATTTTTTTGTAAGTTTTATTGGCAATGCTGACCCTGAGATCAGGACCGAACAACAGAATACCGTGTTCAATGGCATCCACAGCCGCCTGCAGGTCATCAGCCCCTGTTTCAGAAGATTTTGGAGTCGTTTCTGTCACGGCTAGTCCGCCCCGAGATATAACCGAACACAGACATAAGACCGTTTGTTCACCCGTTCCAACTTGCCCCCCGACGCAACAATATCCCCTACAACCAAAATATAATGTCGAATAATTAACAAAACCTATAACAATCTCGAGGCGATATTGTGGGGGTTTTACGCCATCCCCGCCACCAACGGAACGAACCTGACCCCGCCAAGGTCGGTGGTTTCGGCGCCGTCTTCAGTTTTAACGATTTTGGTCAGGCGCTGGTCGTGTTCGTCGACGCCGATGGGGATGACCATGATACCGCCGATGGCGAGCTGGTCGAACAGTAACGGAGGCACATCAAGGGCGGCGGCGGTGACGATGATGCGCTCAAACGGGGCCTGTTCGGGCCATCCGGCGGAGCCGTCACCAGCCATCGCCGTAACGTTTCTGATATTGAGTGCCTCGAACCGTTCTTCGGCGACTCGCAGCAGTTCGCGGTGACGTTCAATGGTATAGACGCGGCGGCACAAGGGAGCCAACACCGCCGTCTGGTAGCCGGACCCGGTGCCGATTTCCAGCACTTTGGACCGGTCCGTCAACTCCAGCGCCACCGTCATCATGGCAACCACCAGCGGCTGGCTGACGGTCTGATGATGACCGATAGGCAGCGCAACATTCTCATAAGCGCGGGTTTTGAAATGATCGGCGAGAAACAGATCGCGCGGCACCCGCTCAATGGCATCAAGCACGGCCTTGTCGGTAATGCCCCACTGGCGGAGTTCAAGGATCAACGGGCCGACCCGTTCATCGAGACTCATTTTTGCGCCGCCTTCAGTTTCCTGAGCGCCGCTTCGTGAGTCAAATCGAGGGTCAGCGGGGTGACGGCTATGGCACCACGCAGCACGGCTTCCAGATCTGTGCCGACCCGTGCACGGTCTTCTTCGCGTTGCGGGCCGATCCAGTAATAGGCCTCGCCACGTGGATCAACGCCCGGTGTCAGCGCGCCGCCGATTTTGCGGCGCCCCTGACGGACCGCTTCAATCGACGTCACATCACCCGCGTTGACCGGCGGGAAATTGACGTTCATCAGAATGTTTTTCGGCCACTCGGTTTTCACCAGATACTTCATCACCGGCCCAATCCAGTGTTCCGCCGTCGCCCAGTGGACTTTCCGCGTATCATCATAGACTTGACTGAAGGCGATGGACGGGACCCCAAGCAACGCCCCTTCCATGGCCGCTGCCACGGTCCCGGAATAGATCACATCCTCGCCGATATTGCCGCCTTTATTGACACCCGACAGCACCAGATCAGGCGGGTTGTCCTTCATCACTTCGGATATCCCCAGAAGCACGCTGTCGGTCGGCGTGCCATCAACGGCAAAGCGTTGTTTGGAAATTTTGCGAATCCGCAGGGGTTGGCGCAATGTCAGGGAATGGCTGGTCGCGCTCTGTTCCGTTTCCGGCGCAACCACCCAGACATCGCGAACCAGTGGCCTGATCGCGCGTTCCAGCAGTTTCAGGCCGGGCGCGGCAATGCCGTCATCATTGGAGATCAGCACTCGGGCATTCTTGAGGTTCAACCGTTCAGGTTCCCGCCGCTTCAATTTTTTCCAGTCCTCCCATGTGGGGACGCAGCACCTCAGGGATAACGATGGAGCCGTCTATCTGCTGGTAATTTTCCATGATCGCAATCATCGTGCGTCCGACCGCAAGGCCAGACCCGTTGAGTGTATGGACGTAGCCGATGTCTTTTTCGCCGCTTTTGCGATACCGCGCCTTCATGCGCCGGGCCTGAAACTCACCGCAGTTCGAACAGCTTGAAATTTCACGGTACGTATTCTGCCCCGGCAACCAGACTTCGATGTCGTAGGTTTTACGCGCCCCGAACCCCATATCACCCGTCGACAGGACAACCGTGCGGTACGGTAAATCGAGACGTTTCAGCACTTCTTCAGCACAGCCGACCATGCGTTCCAGTTCGTTGGCGGATTCATCCGGCGTGGTGACAGAAACCATCTCGACCTTGGTAAACTGATGCTGGCGGATCATGCCGCGGGTATCCTTGCCCGCTGACCCGGCTTCAGAACGGAAACACCAGGTCTTTGCCGTATAGCGGCGTGGCAATGTGTTATCCTCAACGATTTCTCCGGCGACAATGTTGGTCAGCGGCACCTCCGCTGTCGGGATCAGCCAGTAGCCTTCTTCCGTCCGGAACAGGTCTTCTCCGAATTTTGGTAAATTTCCGGTGCCGTACATGGTCGCATCGTTGACCAGTGCAGGCGGGTTAACTTCCGTATAGCCGTGCTCATCTGTGTGGAGATTCAGCATGAAATTGGCAAGTGCGCGTTCCAACCGGGCAAGCGGGCCACTCAGCAGGACAAACCGGGCACCAGCCAGCTTGGCGGCAGTGTCAAAATCCATATAGCCCAGCGCTTCGCCAAGGTCGAAATGCTGCTTTGGTTCGAAATCAAAGGTCGCCGGTTGACCAACCCGCCGCACCTCGACGTTGTCGTCTTCCGTTTCACCTTCCGGCACATCATCAAATGGCAGATTGGGGATACCGGACAGCACATCGTTCAGCTGTTTTTCCAGATCGGCCTGTTCAGCCTCGGCTTCGGCCTGTTCCGTTTTTGATTTGGAAACCCGGACGATAATGTCGGACGCGTCTTCGCCCTTGGCCTTGGCAGTGCCGATCTGTTTCGACAGCGCATTGCGCTCAGTCTGGATTTCCTGTGCCCGCCCCTGTGCACTGCGGCGTTTGGCATCGAGCTCGATCAGCGAAGCCGACTGCGCCGGCAAATGGCGTTTCGCCAGCCCCGCATCGAACTCATTCGCGTTTTCACGTATCCATTTTATATCAAACATCGCTCGAACCGCCGTAATATTTTGTACCCAAAATGGGTACAATTGGTGACGATCTTATAAGACGAAATACCGGATGGTGAAAGAGGGATTGGTGGTTTCAGACAACGAATTGCCCAAACCAGAGACATCTACGTTTTATCTTTGTCCGCCGGGCTCGACGTATCAAAGCCGTCGGCCTCGTCCGGGAATTCCAGATCGGAAACTTCATCATCATCATCGTCATCATCTACGACGAAGTTATTGATGTCATCTTCGTCTTCCTCGTCGTCGTCATCATCCTCATCGATATCTTCATCTTCTCGGCCTTCTTCCTTGCGTTTCTTTTCGATCATGCGAACGGAAATGATAGAAATTTCGTAGAGCAGGATGGTCGGCAGGGCGAGACCGATCTGGCTGATCGGATCGGGCGGGGTCAGGATCGCGGCAGCAACAAAGGCCAGAACAATGGCGTACTTGCGTTTTTCTTTCATGCCTTTCGACGTAACCATGCCGATGCGGCCCAACAGCGTCATCACCACGGGCAATTCGAAGCAGATGCCAAAGGCGAAAATCAGGCGCATGACAAGTGAGAGATACTCGTTAACCTTGGCTTCCAGCTGGATCGGCATGCCGCCGGGGCCGCCTGCGGATTCGAAACTCAGAAAAAATTTCCAGGCGACGGGTAACACGTAATAGTAGACCAGTGCCCCGCCCAAAAAGAACAGGATCGGCGTGGCGATCAGAAACGGAAGAAACGCCTTTTTTTCATGTTTGTAGAGGCCCGGTGCGACAAACATCCAGAGCTGCATGGAAATGAACGGAAAGGCGAGAAACATGGCGGCAAAGAACGCAACCTTGATATAGGTGAAGAACGCTTCGTGCAGGGCCGTGAAAATCAGGCGGCGATCACGCCCGGTTTCGTCCATGATGTCGGCCAGCGGCTGAACCAGAAACCCGTAGAGATTCTCGGCAAAATAATAACTGGCAAAAAACAGCACCAGAATGGCGATTCCGGACCACATCAGGCGCTGGCGCAGCTCAATCAGATGCTCCATCAGCGGCATTTTCGCTTCTTCGTATGAATCCATGTGATCAGTCACGGTTTAGCTGCCCGCCTTTTCTGCGGGCACTTTCTCGGCGTCGGCAATACCATCAGCTGTAGTTTCCGGAGCAGGTTCATTAAGGGTTTCGAAAACGGGTGCGGGCGGATCAACCGGACCGGCCCCGCCAAAAGTTTCCGTTGTTCCCTCTCGCGCCGGAGACTCTTCGCCACGGGCAGGCGTGTCATTCATCTGATCTGCCGTTTCCGCCATGGTTTTCTCAACCTCGTCCATATTGAGGTCTTTTTCCAGTTCACCGGTCGGATCAAGCGCACTTTTCACTTCTTCATCCAGATCCATGGTGGCGATGGCATTGGCTTCCTTGCGGAGATCATCAAGCTCGACTTCACGCACCACGTCATCAATTCCGCTCTGGAATTCACGCGCCATGGAGCGTGCCTTTTTTACCATCGACATCACCGTCTTGAGGACGCGCGGCAGGTCCTGCGGACCGACGACTACAATCGCGATCGCGGCGACAATAAAAAGTTCCTGCCAGCCGATGTCGAACATGGCGGATGACTCTCCAGGCGTTAGGCGCTGTTATTAGGGGAA
>JAJFIJ010000323.1 GCA_021775105.1 Rhodospirillales bacterium
TATGGACTGGAAAGCGTGCCGACAATTCCGTCGAACCCGTATAGCGCGGTGACCGCATCACTGGTGAACCAGCGGCCAAGAAACTCAGCCGCACTCAAGGTCATGATATCGGCAAAATCACGCTGATCTTCCAGCGTCATCGTTTGAAACCGCCGCCCGGTTTTCCAGAGCTTCCAAAGCTCGCCAAAACCGCCGCCGACGTTTGGCGGCGTTTCCAGCACAAAAGTTTTCAGCACATTGGCAAGACGCGAGATGGTTTTCGAATAGTCCGCCAGTTGACCGGCATCTTCGGGAGAATGGCGCGAGACCTCTTCGAACATGTCGTGGTCGCTACTGAAGGATTTCAGATAACTGCTGTCACTGAGCGGCAGAAAATTGGCCAGTGGTCTTGGTACAATCTTCAGGCCATAATCATAGAGACCCAGATCTTCAACGACCTTGCGGCTGAGCAAGCTGACCGTGTAGGAGCAGACGGAATTTCGAAAGCCGGGATAAAATTCTTCGGTAACCGCCGCACCGCCTACAATGTGACGACGTTCGAGCACCTTGACGGAATGACCGGCCTTCGCGAGGTACGCTGCGCAGACGAGGCCATTATGCCCGCCCCCGATAATGACGACATCATAAACGCGAGCCATCAGCTCCGACGGGCCAAACGGGGCAGAACCTGATGCACAATCCAGTTTTCGATTTCGCAAAAACGAATGCGCGGGTCGAGGACGTCACGATCAACGCCCAGCAACCATGCAAGATCCTGCCGCTCCGGGTTCTGATGCAGGACATCCATTTGCCCGGCATGTTTAAATGCGGCTTCACGATCCTGATAGAACCCTTCACCAACCAGAGGTTCGGTATACGAGCGTATCAGGTCGGCGATGTGGGCAAGATCAAATTCCGGATGATACTGAACACCCCAGAAGGTGCCGCTTTGGTGTTTGATGGATGCCGCCTGAATGGAGGTATGCCCGTTGGTCGCCAGCGTCACACTACCGGGTGGCAAATGGGTGACTTCGTCAAAATGAATGGCAGGCGAGT
This sequence comes from Rhodospirillales bacterium, assembly GCA_021775105.1. Classification (GTDB taxonomy): domain Bacteria; phylum Pseudomonadota; class Alphaproteobacteria; order Rhodospirillales; family Casp-alpha2; genus JAJFIJ01. Next base: position 1,036 of record JAJFIJ010000323.1, read on the forward strand.
CGAACACACTGGCCTTGCCTTCGAACAGTCCAGACCCCTGCCCTTGCGGTGTCACAGATATCTTTCTGGCAATTCCCAGTTCCCGGCCTCTCGGGTTAACACCAACACGCCCTCCGGTGGCCACCGCTGCGACCTGCAATCCCCAGCAGCTTCCAAGAAACGGGACACCGGTATCAAATACAGCCTTTGCCAGATCCACCTGTTGGCGGACATGCGGGTCATCCTCGCCATTCGGAAGATTGAGTCCGGAACCGCCGAGAATAAACCCGTCATAATCGCCGAGTTGCTTGCCATTCGGCATTTTTATATCGAGATCAGCAGCGGCAAGAACATCAATGCGGGCCAAAGGAAACAGAAATTTGACGGCCTGCTGATAACACCCGCTTCCGGTCCGTGCCCCGGCACTCAGCAGCTTTTCATTGCGCTGGCTGGTATTGCCTTCACCAATCAGGATGCGGGGAGAGACGGACATTGTTAGCTGACCCGTCCGTTTCTGATCATCGTTGGAATGACCAGACGTTCGATCCAGTTCCGGACTTCGATGCGGCGCACGTCTTCGTTCAGAATGTCATCGTCAACGCCCAACAACCACGCCAGATCCTGACGGCTGGGGTCCTGATGCAGGGCTTCAAGCAGGGCGACATAATCTTCTCCTGCCTGACGGTCCTGAAAGAATCCGAGTTCCATCAATTTATCAATCCTGCACCATGTCAGGCGTGCCATTTCACGAATGTCATATTCCGGGTGGTATTGCAGCCCCCAGAACACTCCGCCTTCGTAGAGAACGGATACCGACTGCACAGCCGTGAAAGCATTGCCCGACAGAACGACGCTACCCGAAGGCACATGGGTGATTTCATCGACATGGCTGATGAACGCATCAAAAACGCTGGCCTTGCCTTCATACATCGGATGTCCGCGACCTTCCGGCGTCAAGGCAACTTTCCGTGCGAACCCCATTTCGCGACCATTCGGGTTGGGACGGCAAATGCCACCGGCGGCGACCACGGCGATCTGCGCTGCCCAGCAACTTCCAAACCCGGGGATGCCCGCTTCAAAACAGGCTCGTGCAAAACCAATCTGGGTATTCACTTCCGGCGTGTCTTCAAAAACGGTCAGACTGCACCCGGTCCAGGCGACGCCGTCATAATCAGCAAGTGCCGTCCCGGCAGGCATGGAAACACCGGGGTCACAGGGGTAGAGGATATCACACTTTACATCCGGACAGATTTTGCTCAGCATCTTTACATACTGATCGCCGGCTCCGGTTGCACCGCCCGCCGCCAGTTCATCGCGGGCGGACTTCATATAACCGTCAATCACCAGAATTCTTGGCTGAATTCCCATACTCAATTCCTTTATTCGTATCAGCCGTTCAGGGCGTCAATCACGCCGGGAAGATCGGCATGGCGTTCACAGATGGCGTCGGCAGACGTGGTGTCCTTGTCGTTCGCACGCTTGGCAATAAACAATACAGCTTTCATGCCCAAAGCCTGCGGTCCCTTGATATCATTGTGATCGCGGTCACCGATATGAACCATTTCTGAAAATTCGGCCCCTACCTGCCCGGCCGCAGAATCAAACATAGAACGATCCGGCTTCGAGCGACCAACTTCATCAGAGAACGCAAAGCCGGAAAAATATTGTTTGAGGTCATGAATTTCCAGCCACTCGCGCAGGCCATCAGCGGGGGTGACGATGGTATCGGACACCACACAAAGCTTGTAGCGCGACGCCAAATCAGCAACGGCTTCCTTTGCCCCGGCAATCGGGTCAGGCGGAATATCCACTTCCATACGGCCCTGCGCGTCAGCAAGCGCATCAAGTTCGTCATCAGGCAGCGTGCGGTTCAGTCCGTTCAGCAACACTTCCAGACGTTCGCGTGCGGTCCAGGTGATGAAGTGGCCTTTCCAGCATTTTACAAACGCCGCGTTGGCGACACCGTAGGCAATCTTCAGGTCGTCACTGCTAATCGGCTGATGACGATTTAACGCTTCAAGAACCAGATGATGGCGTTCGTCGGGCTTTGATCGCAATCCGGCAGCCAGACGTTTCGGTTCATCAGACTCATCGTCAATGATCGTATCCCACAGATCGAAGGTTACAGCTTTGATTTTATTGCTCAATTTGGTCTCCCGCAAAAGCCCCGACAGGCAGAATTCAATGGATGCGGGATGGTGCGACAACCCATCGTCAGGGTCAATACAAGTCTTACACCGAAGCTGCTTATTGCGCAGATTTCCAGACCCTGAAGGCCCTTTCTCCGGCGGCAAGTTGGGATTTGTTCAATTGCTTTTTCAGATTGCCCAGGGAAATTTCAGGGTCGGTTTTGCTATCACTCGCCCTTACTTCCCGGGCCTTCCGGCTGGCAAGGCTGTACCATTTGTACGCTTCTATCAAATCCGGTTTCACTCCGACACCACTTTCATAGATTTCACCCAGATAGTACTGGGCCAGGGGATGGTCACGTTGTGCCGCTTTCTGAAACCAGTTCAGGGCGTCTACGTAGTCTACGTCAACGCCGCGTCCATAATAGTAGAGCTCTCCCATCGCATATTGCGCACTACGGTGACGGCCCACCCTGGCCGCAAGACTGAACCATTCGAACGCCCGGTAGTAGCTTTGCCCGACACCTTCGCCGCGGGCATACATCGTGCCCAGTTCATACTGCGCTCCTGTATGACCCAGTTTGGCGGCGGAGCTGAACCATTTGAATGCCAATCGAAGATTACGTGTCCGCCCCTCGCCAAGCCGATACAGACGACCCAACAGGTACTGGGCTTTGACATCTCCTGCCGTTGCCTTGGGAATTTCCGCATTGATCCGTTGTTCGTAGGCCGTTAGTCGATTTTCAACCTTGTCAACCTCTGTACGGCCAAAGAACAGGTACGCCGCACCGGCAGACGCCGCCAATGCGGCGACGACCATCAACAGGTTAATAAATCTGAACACCGCCATGACGCCTCCGGAAGGGATTTGTGGGGACGAAGACCTGATTATTGATTAACAGGCGACGGTTTCACAATTTGTGTGGCGTTATTCTCACCAACCTTATGTTGCCGCCCATCAAACGGATCAGGTTTTGTATAGCAGGTAACACTGCCAAGCGTATTGTAGCAGTAGATATTTTGCTGAACTTTTGGCTCATCTTCTTCGCAATAATACTGCCCTTTTTCCAGGCGTATTAGGGAACAATTTTTGCCGCTGGACAGTGATACAATATGATCGACAACCGTCTTGTCCGTTCCCATCACGGTCAGGACATCAACTTGTGCCAGTCCCGGCGTACCCGCAGTAATCAACGGTCCGCACGCACCAATTATCAAAACTGGCAACAAAAGCAGTAACTTACGCATGACGGGCCTCCACAGGCGAAATACTGTCGAAAACTACAGATTCTTAGTTCACGTCATTGTTTCACAACATGGTTAAGCACAAATTAAGATCAAGTCGCGGTGTTAGACACCAATATCTACCGATCACTATATTATCCAGTCTGGCATAATGCTAAAAGACATGATCGGTTGGCTAAACATGAACCGGGGGAAATTGTACCATGCCTGCTGCTGAAACACCCGTCTGCGATTTTGGTTGGCAAGCGCCAGCGTTCGAGTTGCCGGGAATTGATGGCAATATGTACAGTCTCGAGAATATTGCCGGGCCGAACGGCACGCTTGTCATGTTCATCTGCAACCATTGCCCTTATGTAAAGGCCATTGCAGAACGCCTGAACAGCGACATGAAAGTTCTTCAGGATGCAGGCATCGGCGTTATCGCCATCATGTCCAACGACACCAAGGCCTATCCTGATGATTCCTTCGAGAATATGAGAAAATTCTCGGACGACAATGCCTTTCCCTTCCCCTACGTGATCGATGAAACGCAGGAAACCGGTCACGCTTATGCTGCCATTTGCACGCCGGATTTCTTTGGCTTCAACAACAATCTGGAACTTCAGTACAGGGGCCGTCTGGATGAATCTGGCCGCAACCCCTCGCCCCCGGATGCAAAACGCGAACTGGTTGAAGCCATGCTTGGTGTCGCAAAAACAGGAAATGGACCTGAAAACCAGATCGCCAGCATCGGGTGTTCGATAAAATGGCGCTGAATAGCATTTTTTGCCTGTCTGATTGTTTGCCAAGACCCTTCTGAGTGGATATTTTACCCCGCGCCTGTTTCACACCTCACATTGTGGTTGACGAAACGCTTTGAGCGCCTAGGTTCTTGCCTCCCGACAGGGCATTTTGATTGAGGAGTGGCCGGTGGCCGAAGAAAACGACGCACTATTTAAAGAGATCGACGAAGAGCTTCGTCAGGACAAGGCCAATAAATTGTGGAAAGCCTATGGCAACTACGTCATTGGCGGAGCGCTGGCGCTGGTAATAGGTGTAGGCGGATTTCAAGCCTGGCAGACATATGATATCAATCAGCGCATGGCACGGGGCATGGCATTTGATGCCGCAAAGGTTCTGGGCTCAGGCAATAAGTCCGATGAAGCCATAGCGGCTTTTGGCAAAATTGCTGAAGGCAACAGCGATGGATATGCTCAACTGGCCCGCTTTCGGGAAGCAGGCCTGCTCGCCGGTAAAGGCGATTATGCGGCAGCGGTGGAAATCTACAAGATGTTGTCGGAAGCCGATGGATTGGCGCCACAGTATCGCGACCTTGCCGTTGTCCTTGGGGCGATGCAGGAATTGAACGGCTCTGGCAGCGGCACGACCCTGACAGACCGCCTTGGCAGCATCATTGATGCCAAAAACCCGTGGCGCCACAGTGCTCGCGAAGCGCTGGCCATTGCAGCACTCAAGAATGGTGACAGAACGAAAGCCCGCGAGCATTTTCAAAATCTTGCGGATGACGCGACGACGCCACAGGGACTGGCGCAGCGTGCGGGAGAGATGCTAAAAACGATCATACAGTAAGGAAAGTTTTAATACTGTCCACTATGATCGCAATCTTGGGAAAATGGAACGGGTCGAGAAATATGCGTAAGGGTACCGTCATCGCACTCACCGCCATCTTGCTGGGTGGCTGTAGCGTGTACGACGACATCGTCGGCAACAATAAAACACCGCCTCTGCCGGGTGAACGGATTTCTGTTCTCCAGCACGAGCGTTCGCTATCGCCTGACCCGGAACTTGCCAATTCAGCGGTTTTGCTACCGCCGCCGACACCAAACGCCAGTTGGCCGCAGGCGGGTGGATTTGCCAACCACGCAATGCACCACATTCAGGTGAATGACGCGCTGAAACGCATTTGGTCAACCGATATCGGCAGTGGTTCCGATGATGAAGAACGCCTGAGCGGGGAACCAATTATCGCCGACGGCAAGATTTATGTCATGGATTCAATGACTGTCGTATCTGCCATCGATGCCAAAACCGGAGATCGCGTGTGGTCTGCCGACCTTACGCCGGACGATGATGATGACGGTCACATCAGCGGTGGTCTTGCCTATGACAATGGCGCCATTTACGTAACAACCGGATTTGCTCAGGTCGTTGCGCTGGAAGCCAAAACCGGCAAGGTCATCTGGCGGAAATCTCTTGATGCGCCCATGCGTTCCGCTCCGACAGTCCGGGGAGGCCGGATTTTCACGGTGACCCTGAACAATCAGTTGTATGCCCTTAATTCGAAAAACGGCGAAGAACTCTGGACTCATTCCGGTTTGCCGGAAACGGCCAGTATGCTGGGCGGTGCCAGCCCCGCTGTCGATAACGGTATTGTGGTCGTTCCCTATACATCAGGTCAATTGGTCGCCCTTCGCGTCGAAAATGGACGAGTTCTTTGGGAAGAATCGTTGGCCGCCGTGCGCCGCACGGATGTAATATCGACTCTCGCTGACATTCGTGGCCGCCCGATCATTGACCGGGACCGGGTCATTGCCATGAGCCACGGCGGACAGATCGTTGCCATTGATCTGCGTTCCGGAAAACGAATTTGGGACCGGGACATCGGTGGACTGGAAAGTCCGTGGGTTGCAGGCGATTATGTGTTTGCCCTGACGAACGAAGCTGAAGTCGTCTGTATTTCACGAAATGATGGACGTATAAGATGGGTCCGTGGGTTGCCCCGCTATGAAGATCCGGAAGATCGCGAAGACCCGATCATCTGGACCGGTCCAATTCTGGCCAGTGACCGGCTGATCGTTGCCGGTTCCAATGGCCAGGCACTGGCCATTTCACCCTACAGCGGAAATGTTCTGGGTGTTGTGGAAATGCCTGATGGTGTTTCTGTCCCTCCGGTTGTCGCCAACGGAAGCGTTTATTTTCTGGCGGATGATGCTGAACTGGTCGCCTATCAGTAAGACAATATGCGTTTAACCTGGCGGGGTCGATTTGGATGATCCCTACAACACGAAATAGCCCACAATGACCTTCACCGTCGCCGTCATCGGTCGCCCCAACGTGGGCAAGTCCACACTATTTAACCGCCTGACCGGCAAGCACCATGCTATTGTTGACGATACGCCTGGCGTAACCCGCGACCGGCGTGAGGGAGACGGCAGCATATCGGATTTGAAATTCCGCCTGATTGATACGGCGGGACTAGAGGATGCTTATGACGACAGTCTTGAAGCCCGAATGCGCCAGCAAACTGAAATCGCCTTTGACGAGGCCGATGTTGCCTTATTCCTGATTGACGGTCGGACGGGATTGACCCCCATCGATGAACATTTTGCCAAATGGTTACGCACCCGCGATACCCCTGTGCTGCTGCTGGTCAACAAATGTGAAGGGCGGGCCGGACAGGTTGGGTTGGTAGAATCTTACTCACTTGGGCTTGGTGAGCCGATTGCTATCTCTGCGGAACACGGAGAAGGCCTGAGCGAACTTTATGATGCGCTGTCCGAACACGCGGAGCGGTTGGCCCCATCTGTTTCCGAAGATTTCCTGCCCGAAGACGGAAACGACGACGAGGAAGATGACGGCACTTTAAAACTGGCTATCGTCGGACGCCCGAATGTTGGCAAATCAACAATGATCAACAAGTTGATTGGTGAAGACCGCATGCTCACCGGGCCAGAAGCCGGAATTACCAGAGACGCCATTGCCGTTGCCTGGACCTATAAGGATCGGGAAATCAGACTGGTTGATACGGCAGGTTTGAGGCGCAAGGCCCGTATCAAGGAAAAACTGGAAGGGATGTCCGTCGGCGACACGCTGCGTTCGATCCGCTTTGCCGAAGTCGTCGTTCTGGTACTCGATGCCAATGCTGTCCTCGACAAACAGGATCTGACCATCGCGAGGCACGTGATTGAAGAAGGTCGCGCCCTGATCATTGCTGTCAACAAGTGGGATGCGGCAGATGATCGCAAGGCATCCCTGCAACGTCTGGAAGACCGTCTGCAAACGTCATTACCGCAGGTTCGTGGTGTGCCGATTGTTACCTGCTCGGCGAAAACCGGCAAGGGCCTGGACCGGCTGATGCCAGCCGTTCTCAAGATATATGATACCTGGAACACCCGAATTTCGACGGGCGCCCTGAACCGCTGGCTATTTACGATGACAGAATCACACCCGCCTCCCCTCGCTTCCGGGCGGCGCATTCGATTGCGTTATGCCACACAGGCAAAAACCCGCCCACCCACCTTCGTTCTGTTTTCAAGTCGAATCGAACAATTGCCAGAATCCTACAACCGTTACCTGATCAATGGCATTCGGGAAACTTTTGGCCTGAATGGTATCCCCATTCGCATGTTCATCCGCAAGAGCGATAATCCTTACGCCGACAAATAATCTGGTCGACAAGCGCAATGACCACCCCGACGCTTGAGAACAATGTTACGTGATCGGGGATTTTGTTTGGTCTTTATGCAAAACCTCCCGGAAAACCTGCTAAGACAGAGGTGCGGTTTATCTTGCTGAGGCGATGAAACTCTGATTCAAAGTATCAGAAATTTCTGGAAGACGATATCTGATGCCAGTGTTGAATTTTGCACTTCCGATAGTCTCGTTTCTTTTTCTTTCTGCCCTCCTTTCACGAAGCGTCCGCGACAACCGGTTCTGGCGCGCCAGCGTCACGCCGCTGGCATCTATCATTGGCAGCGGCTTTCTGATCGCCGCGCCTTTACTTGGCGGCATCGTAGGTCCAATGACGCCTTGGGCGATGGTGCTGATTGTTATCGTTGCCTACTCTATTGGAAGCGTCATTCGCTTCAACATTCGCTTCGCGGAGCCACAAGAGGAAAACCAGACGGCGTCGCCTACGCACAAAGTTCTGGAGCATTTTGCCAACATCGGATTGTTGGGAGCCTACATCATCTCGGTAACATTTTATCTGCGCTTGATGTCCTCGTTTATCTTGCAAGGTACTGGAGCCTTGACGGATATCAATGCCAACATACTGACAACACTGATCCTTTTGTTAATCGGTGTCACGGGTTGGCGTCGTGGACTGGGGGCACTGGAACGTCTGGAGGAATTTTCGGTTTCTATCAAACTGGCCATTATCGGGGCATTTCTGGTGGGATTGGCAATTCATGATACTTCTGCCGGATTGTGGGGAAATGTCCCCCAGCCACCGGACAGACAGGCGGTGGAAACATGGCGGATGCTTGCCGGGATGCTGTTGATCGTTCAGGGGTTTGAGACCTCGCGCTATCTGGGGCGCGAATATACCGCAGATATCCGTATCCGCAGTATGCGGTTTTCTCAATTGCTATCCGGGTTGATTTATATTGGGTTTGCGTTTCTGATCCTGCCGCTTCTCCATCACCTGTCTCTGGATCATCCTGACGAAACAGCAATCATCGATTTGTCCCGCTATGTTTCTCCAGTTCTGCCGGTGATGCTGATATTTGCTGCAACCATGAGTCAATTCAGCGCCGCCGTCGCCGATATCCTCGGGGGCGGTGGTCTGATTGCCGAAGAAAGTCAGGAACGACTGTCACCCAACCCCGGATATCTCGCCATCTCTGTCTGCGCAATCGTCCTTGTCTGGAGCACCAGCATATTTGAAATCATTACTTATGCATCACGCGCGTTCGCATTTTATTATTTCACCCAGTCCCTGATCGGATTTCATGTCGCGTTGGACCTTCCCAATGGCTGGTATAAATGGCGCTGTCTGATTGGACTTGGCCTGATGGCCGGTCTTCTGGGCTGGGTCACTCTCTACGCCATCTCCGTAGACTAGCTGCGCAGTTCCTTCATTTTGCCAATGTATGACCTTCCAAAAGAACTTTGGTCCGGCGTTCACTGGGCGCGACGAACACGCCGTTGACCGGCGCAAGATGACAATCTACTTCCTGCACTTTCATCTGGGCAAGGATATGAAAAATGGCCTCCCCTCTGCGACGTCCACACCGGTCTCATTCTTCGGCCCAACAGATTTGACGCACATCATGGAAATTCTGCGCCCGTAATGATCTAGTCATCCATCTGACCCAGAGCTTCAGAAAAAGAGCATGCCTTGGACTGCAAAACGGTGATGGCCCCTATCAAGACTTCTCTTTATGCCGAAGACCCGGCAGGGGCAGCGATTGATTTCATGGTTGAAAAACACATGGGACTTGTACCTGTGACCGACCACAAAGGGAAATTTGTCGGCTTGATCAGCGGCGACCAGTTGATGGGACACCTGTTACCCAAAACAATCTCTGCTATGGGTGCCATGAAACGCGGTATGAAACAGGCGAGCTATTTTCAGGAATCAGCCGCTGATATGAATGACCGCCTTGCGTCCCTGCGTGATATGAAGATCGGCGATCTGGTGGATCGGGATACCCGTGTTGCCCACCCCGATACGCCGCTTATTGATGCATTGATGATGATCCAGCAAAAACAATATGTCGTTCCGGTGGTCGATGACGATGGCACACTGCTTGGGGCCATATCATTTTTCTCGGTGCTCTATTCCCTTCGCGAAGAATATGACCGGGACACCGTCGAAGCAGCAAAAGCCAGAGAACGCGAGGAACGCCGACGTGATCGGGAGAAAGATCAATGACAGTCGTTACCGACGCCGCGCCCCATGCGGCTATCTTCGGTCTTGATCCACTATGGCTTAGCACCGTTATCCTGATTGTATCCTATGCCGTTCTATTGTCGGAAAAGGTCAACCGTACCGTCGTCGCCCTGCTGGGTGCCGCTGTAGCCATCGTTACCGGAATCGTTACCCAGGATCAGGCCTTTGCCGGAATTGATTTCAATACCATCGCCTTGCTGACCGGCATGATGATTATTGTCGCGATCACCCGGGTCTCCGGCGTATTTGAATTCGTTGCTATCTGGTCGGCTAAAAAGGTCAAGGCCGATCCCGTCGGAATCCTGATTTCACTTGCCGTAGTGACAGCCGTTTTTTCAGCTTTTCTGGATAATCTGACGACAGTTTTACTGATCGTTCCCGTCGCATTGCTGATTGTTGAAAAGCTTGATGTCTCCCCCTATCCCTTCCTGTTTTCACAAATTCTGGCGGCCAACGTCGGCGGCACTGCTACCCTGATTGGTGACCCTCCGAATATCCTGATCGGGTCGGCGACAGGGCTGAGCTTTATGCAGTTCCTCTATGAACTTGGCCCGGTTGTATTGGTCATCATGTTTTTCATGGTCTTCATCTTCAAGGCGTTGTGGGGTAAGGATTTGGTCGCATCGGAAGAACGCCGCGCCAGCGTCATGCGCTTTAACGAAGCCCAGTGCATTACCGACAAGGTTCTGCTGGTCAAGTCATTGAGCGTTCTTGTTCTGGTGATTGCCGGATTTATCATCGGTGAGCACTATCATATCCGCCCCGGCACCACAGCGATGCTGGGCGCGGCATTGCTGCTTTTGATTACTTTCATGGGTCGTAATGGCGAACAGCAGGCCGAGCAGCTTCATGAAGCCTTCATCGAAGTCGAATGGGGGGCTCTGTTTTTTTTCATGGGGCTATTTGTCATTGTCACCGGCGTTGAACATGCAGGGTTACTGGAAATCCTGGGCGCGATGATGATGGAGGCCACCGGCGGTGATCCGGCCAGAACGGCAATCGCCACGCTCTGGCTGTCGGCAATCGTTTCCGCCGCCGTCGATAACATTCCCTTCGTCGCGACCATGATTCCGCTGGTAGAGTCCATGGAAGCGACTATGGGCGGGGCTGAACAACTCGAACCCGTCTGGTGGTCACTGGCCCTGGGTGCTTGTCTTGGCGGCAATGGGTCCTTGATCGGAGCCGCAGCAAACGTCATGGTTTCTGGCATTGGTGAACGCGCCGGCGCACCCATCAGTTTTGCCCAATTCCTCAAGCTCGGGCTGCCGTTCATGCTGTTCACGGTATTGATCGCCAATGTCTACCTGTATGTCAGGCATTTTATGTAAGTAGGGCCTTGTCATACTTACATAGACAATACCGCAGCAGGGACGACATGATGAAAGCCTACTGGTACGATAAAGCAGGAACCGCCACAGACGTTCTGAAATTTGGCGAAATGAAGACAGCGGAACCGGGTCTTGATGAAGTCCGCGTAAAGATTGCCGTTTCCGCAATCAATCCGACGGACTGTAAACGGCGCCAGATCGGTCGTGAACTCAAAAATTTCCCTCGCATCGTTCCCAACAATGACGGCAGCGGTATCATCGACGCCGTCGGTTCCGGCGTGGACCCAACGCGAGTCGGTGAACGGGTCTGGGTTTTTGGTGCACAAGCCCTCAGACCCATGGGCACCGCTGCTGAATTCTGTGTCCTGCCAGCGCGTCAGGCACGCCATCTGGCGGATGGGCAATCCTTTGAAGATGGTGCTTGTCTGGGCGTACCTGCCATCACCGCACATCGGGGCCTGTTTGCAGACGGAGATATTTACGGACAAACCGTTTTGGTGACTGGAGGTACAGGCCGTGTCGGTCGATACGCCGTGCAAATGGCCAAACTGGCCGGGGCCACGGTCATCGCAACGGCGGGCTCGCGTGAAAAGATCGACCATATTCATGACCTTGGCGCCGATTATGCCTTCAATTACCAATCAGACGATATTCCGGCAGCCATCACCGAGATCACAGACGGGACTGGCGTTGACCGTATTCTCGACGTCGCTTTTAATACCAACATCACCGACGCGCCGG
>JAJFIJ010000324.1 GCA_021775105.1 Rhodospirillales bacterium
GACAATGCTGTCATATATATGTCCGCGAAACTCAGCCATCAGATAAAAGTCTCCGGTTAAATAATAAAATCAAGATTCTGGCGACCTTCACTGACGATTCCAGCCTTGTCGGCCCTATTACAAAGATCATCAACCGTCGTCGTGTCAAGATGGGTCATCAGGTTGTCCTGCAATTCCGCCCACAACGGGCGCACGACGGCCGTGCCCAGTTCAGATCCTTCTGACTCGTCCGGATCCTTCTTTTTAGTTTCCATCTTGCGGACCACGCGGACGATATCGCCGACCGAAATGCGCCGGCGTTCCTTGGCCAGCCGGTAGCCGCCTTTGGGGCCGCGCACACCAAGCAATATGCCATCGCGAACCAGATGTTGAAGAGCCTGCTCAAGGTAGCGCCGGGGAATGCCCTGACGGCGGGTGATCTCTTTGCTTTGAACCGGCTCGGAACTGGTGTGATAGGCGATATCGAGAACCGCTTCTATGGCAAACAATACCTTGCGTGACAGGTGCAACATGGCGTTTTAGCCTTCTCTTTTTATTCCCGTAGACCCGAATCCGCCGGCCCCACGTGCTGTTTCATCCAGGCTCTCCACCTCTTGCCACCGGGCGGAGGCATAGGCCGCAACAACCATTTGCGCGATCCGCATTCCGCGTTCGATCTGAAAGGGCTCCGTACCGTGGTTGACCAGAATTACGCCGATTTCTCCACGGTAATCCGCATCAATGGTGCCGGGGCTGTTGAGACCGGTAATTCCATTTTTTATGGCAAGGCCCGAGCGCGGCCTGATTTGTGCCTCATACCCGCCCGGCAGGGCAATGGCGATGCCGGTGGGAACGATACAGCGCTCTCCGGGCGCAAGCGTTCGGGTGTCCTCGACGGCGGCCAGCAGGTCCATGCCGGCGCTGTGGGATGTCGCATATTCCGGAAGCGGCAGGTCGCGACCATGAGGCAATCGGGTGATCTGAACCGCCACACTCATTTTGACATCCCGGAAAAATGCGCGGCTATGCGTTCCGCCAATTGCGCTCCGACCGCAGATTTGCTCATGCGCGGCCAGTCTTCGGTATCATTGTCTGAAATCAGATGGACGGTGTTCGCCTCGCCATCGAAGGTGCCGGTTTCCGGCGACACATCATTTGCAACAATCCAGTCGCAGCCCTTGCGCCCAAGTTTGCCGAGTGCGTTGGCGATCACGTCATCGGTTTCCGCCGCGAAGCCGACTACCAGCTTCGGGCGATGATCGCCGGATTGGGACAGGGTCGCGAGGATATCGGGATTTTCCGTCAGCGATAGTACCGGGGGGGCTTCGCCCGACTGTTTTTTGATTTTCGAGCTGACGATTTCTGCCGCCCGCCAGTCGGATACGGCAGCGGCACAAACGGCAATATCACAAGGCAAGACGGTTTCACAGGCGGCCAGCATATCCCGCGCCGACTCGATATGCACCACTTCAACGCCAGCGGGGTCGGGCTGATGAGTTGGTCCGGTAACCAGTACAGTTTCGGCGCCCAGACCGGCCAGGGCGGCGGCAATCGCATGCCCCTGTTTGCCCGAGGAGCGATTGCCAATAAAACGAACCGGGTCAATCGCTTCAAACGTCGGTCCGCTGGTGACCAGCGCGCGTTTGCCCTGAAGCGGTTGATTGGTGGTCAGGAAAGCCAGAACCTGATCCGCAATATCCAGAGGTTCGGACATCCGACCCATACCAAACTCACCGCAGGCCATATCTCCTTCGTCTGGCCCGATCAGGGAAATGCCCCGGGCTCCAAGAGTTTCAAGATTGGCCCGGGTTGCCGCATGTTCCCACATCCGGACATTCATCGCCGGTGCAATGAGGACAGGTTTATCTGTCGCCAGCAAAGCCGTCGTCGCCAGATCATCGGCGACGCCGTGGGTCATGCGGGCAATGATATTGGCGGTGGCCGGTGCGACCAGCACAACATCGGCATCGCGCGACAGTTGGATATGACCCATCTCGCTTTCATCGGTCAGCGAAAACATATCCTGATAAACCCGGTCTTCACTAACCGCCTGCAGGGCCAGGGGGCTGACAAATTCAGCCCCGCCCCGGGTCAGGATACAGCGCACCGAAAACCCGCGTTCGCGCAGGCGGCGCACCAGATCGGGCGTTTTATAGGCGGCAATGCCGCCTGAAATGATCAGCAGTATTCGTTTTTCCTGCACCTGTACGTCACCCGATATGTGAAAAATCAGAAATTACGGACAATTTGTGTAAATAACCTAAAGCGCGGCCTCTGGGGATGCAACCCCGTCTTTGATTTCAAAATGTTAGCAGATTAAATTAATCCACGAGGGCGAAAATAAATCCAATGAGCAGGAGGGCAATTATCACCCAGGTTATCGGCATTCCCCGGTTGCCGCCATCATCGTGCAGCGCGCGAACCGTGTCGGGGTGTAGTTTGATTCGCCCACCGGCAATCATTGACGTACTTTCTTCAAGGCCATCAAGCATCCGTGGCAACCGCTCAATTGTCTCTGAAATGCCGTTGACGGTATCGCGAATACGCGCTTCAGGGCCAAGGTTCTGGAGCATCCAGTCTTCCATCATCGGTCGCGCCATCAGCCACATGTTGGCTTCGGGGCAAAGCTTGCGCGACGTACCTTCCGCGACCAGCATGGTTTTCTGTAATAATAGCAGTTGCGGTTGCGCTTCCATCTCAAAGGTTTCGGTGATCTGGAACAGTTGCCCTAGCAGCTGGGCGATGGAAATCTCGTTCTGTGGTTTATCCATGATCGGCTCGGCGATTGAGCGACAGGCCTGGGTGAACGTTTCGACACTTTTGTGCGCGGGCACCCAGCCCGCTTCGAAATGTACTTCTGCGGCTCGACGATAGTCACGGGTCAGAAACGCCAGCAGCATTTCACCAAGATGGCGTCTGGTCCTCAAATCGAGACGCCCCATGATGCCGAAATCGACGACCCCAATGGCTCCATTTTCCAACACAAACATATTTCCCGGATGGACATCTGCATGGAAAAATCCGTCGCGAAAGACCTGCTCGAACGAGGCGGTCGAGGCGGCCAGCAGGACTGCTTCCGGGTCAAGGCCAGCGGCAATAACCGCGTCTCGATCATCCATCGGAATACCGCTGAGGCGGGCAGTGGTCAGGACCCGCCCTGATGTGCGGCCCCAATCGACTTCCGGGACGACAAAGTTGTCATTATCCTGAAAATTCTCCGCAAGCTCCGCCGCTGCTGCCGCCTCAAACCGCAAATCCATCTCCAGTTCGACCGATTCGGCAATGGTCTCGACAACTTCGCGCGGTTTCAGGCGTTTGAGATCGGGTTGCGTGCGTTCGGTCAGTTTTGCCAACCAGCGAAACAGCGACAGATCCTTGCGAAAGGCTTCTTCAATGCCGGGGCGCAAAACCTTGACGGCGACTTCGCGACCGTCCGACGTGACGGCAAAATGAACCTGGGCGATTGATGCCGCCGCCGCCGCCTCATCGTCGAAACTTTCAAACATATCTTCTATGCTGTCATCTAGCTCAACCTCGATGGTGCGGCGTGCTTCGGTTCCCGGGAACGGGGGCAGCCGGTCCTGAAGTTCGGAAAGATCCTGGGCCAGTTCCTCGCCGAGAAGATCTGATCGCGTAGACAACGCCTGCCCCAGTTTGATGAAGCTCGGGCCAGCTTCATTGAGTGCGCGCGCCAGGCGTTCGCCCGGTCGCCCTTCGACATCTTTCTTTGACACCATGCGCGCCAACGAGACGATCAGCGGCGCAACACCGAAATACTCCAGTGCAAACAGCGCGTCATGACGCGCCAGTGTGCGGGCAATTGCCAACAGGCGGCCAATATTTCCAAAAGTATCCAGCATGATGGCCTAGATTCGCCAGCCCGAGTGGATTGCGGCGATGCCGCCAGACAGGTTGCGATAGGTGATCTGTGCCAGCCCGGCGTCAGCGATCATTCCGGCAAAGCGGTCCTGATCCGGAAACCGGCGAATGCTTTCGGCAAGGTACTGATAGGATTCGCGGTCGTTGGCGACAATTTCGCCGAGCCACGGCAGGATAGAAAAAGAATAGGTGTCATAAATTTTTTCCAGCGCCGGCAGGGCTACATGGGAAAACTCAAGACACATGAACCGCCCGCCCGGTTTCAGGACACGGGCCGCCTCATCCAGGGCGCGGTCGATATGGGTAACGTTGCGAATGCAGAACGCCGTTGAATACGCATCGACCGATCCGTCTTCGATCGGTAGTTTCTCGGCATCGCCATTAATCCAGTCGAGACCTTCAAGACGCCCCTGATCAATCGCCCGTCTGCGTCCATGGGTCAGCATCTCGTTATTGATATCAATGACCTTGACGCTGGACCCGCCCCGGTCAAGAAAGCGGAACGCAATATCACCGGTCCCGCCACCGACATCAACAAGCGTCATTCCCGCCTTTGGCCGCAGCATGTCGAGCATGGTGTTTTTCCACAAGCGGTGAATGCCCATGCTCATCAAATCGTTCATCAGGTCGTATTTCGATGCAACGCTGTCAAACACATCGCGGACGAGAGATTCCTTGTCATCTTCGGCCACTTCTCTGAAGCCGAAATGCGTGGTCGTATCAGTCGGGGTCGATTTTGCAGACATCGGCGGACCATAGCCGAAGCCGTCCGCATAGGCTAGGCTGCGTGAAGATAAAGTCTATATACAGTCGGGGGAAAAATGCCTGAATTGCCAGAGGTCGAAACGGTCAAGCGCGGCCTTGCTCCCGTGCTGGAAGGCCGCGTACTGGAACGGGTTGTTCTCAATCGCGAAAATCTCCGCTTTCCATTTCCCGACGGGTTTGGCCAGGCGCTAATGGGCAGGCGGGTAACCAGCGTTGACCGTCGCGCCAAGTTCCTGTTGATCACACTGGACAGCGACATGGTTCTGATTGCCCACCTTGGCATGTCGGGAAGTTTCCGGATTTTTCATGGTCCACCACCAGCAGCCGATCCCCACGACCATGTTGTGTTTCTGACATCCGAAAACGTCGAGATACGCTACAATGATCCGCGCCGTTTCGGGTTTATGGATATTTGTCCAAAGGCCGGACTTGCCGACTATCCGATGTTGAAAAAACTGGGCCCGGAACCGGTTAACCCGGCAATCAGTGGAAAGGTCCTTGGCGACAGGCTCAGGCGAAAAGGATCGCCAGTAAAGGCGGCGCTACTTGACCAAACTATAGTTGCCGGTATTGGCAATATTTATGCCTGCGAGGCACTGTTTATGGCCGGTATTTCGCCCAGACGAAAAGCCGCTACTGTGCAAGGCGGACGCGCCGAAAAACTCGCTCATGCAATCGAGAATGTTCTCGTTTTTGCAATCAAAGCGGGTGGGTCGTCCCTTAAGGATCATCGTCAGCCGTCCGGCGAACTCGGGTATTTTCAGCATAGTTTCCAGGTCTATGGTCGCGCCGGCGAGCCTTGCCCGCGATGCGGTGGCGGCATGCTTATCCAGCAAATTGTTCAATCCGGGCGGTCCACTTTCTTTTGTTCCAGTTGCCAGAGATAATGATATAACTGTCAGATGATCTTCACTCGAGCCGACCCGTTATCGTTCATGCTGGCGCTGCTTGTCGCGGCCAGCGTGCTGTGGCCCGCACATGGTCTGCGCGCCGACCCTGCTGCTTTCGTCAGCGTTATCGAAGACCTTCCGCTGATGGCAGGCCTGATCGAGGACCCGGAGGCCGCCGTTGTGTTCGAGACTGCATCCGGACGCATTGCCGAGACTGTTGCCAGTGGAACCGGGGACCCGCAAGAGGCTGCGGAGTATTATGCTACCACCCTTCCCCAACTCGGCTGGCACCTTGAATCCCGCACCCGCTACCGGCGTGAGGGGGAGGTTCTGTCAATTGAAATAACAGCCGACGATAGCAGACCAGGACAGATCGCCATTTATTTCAGACTGACCCCTGGAGGGTCATAGCGTATTGGCGCGAATGGGCGCTTGACGTCGCAAGTCTGCCCCTATATAAGCCAGCCCTTCGTTGAATTTATAAGGGTCTTGAGACCATGGCTAATCACGCCCAGTCAAAGAAACGTATTCGTCAGACAGCGCGCCGCACCATTTCAAATGGGGCCCGTGTCAGCACGATCCGGACATCGCTCCGCAAGGTTGAAGAGTCCATTGAGGGCGGCGACAAGGCTGCTGCCCAGGAAGCTTTTCGCGCCATGCAGCCGCAACTGATGAGTGGCATCAATCACAACATTTATCACAAGAATACGGTCGCCCGGAAGTTGTCCCGGCTGACCAAACGCATCAAGGCAATGTCCGCCTGATCGGATTCTGTTTATAAACAACCGGTTAGCGAAAGCCGCATGGTCGTCGACCCTGCGGCTTTTTTGTGTCTGCGGTTATTGTCAGGGTGGGCGGACTCGTATCGCGTGATTTTGTCAAGTTGATTATTTTCGACGTTCTCCTTTCGATCTTGTTGCAAGCAGACGATTCCATCCGTAATATTCGCTTGTCCACGGCGGCATCTCTGGAGTCGCTGTAAAATAGTAATTTCAGAATAGATGAAATAACTATTTTAAGATTTGTTGATCATTACTTGGGTGCGGCGCAAGATTTGTTGAATATCTTTTCTTCTTCCAAGTAAAAAATAAAAAATTTGGCCGATATGGCGGAGTAAGCGTCCTTCGGGATTTAGGAATCCCCGACGCTGCCCAGACGATTGATTTGTGAATGGCGACATTCATTTTGAAGGTTAACAAAATTTCTCAAAGGAGGCCTAAAAGACCGGATTTTTATAGATGACACAGATTTTTTTGATTTTGGTGTGATGCTCATCATCGTAAGGCGGTTAGACTCAGACTAGAAAGAGATCATTAAAAAAAGATCGGACCACAACAGCGGGCGCAAAGCCGGAAGATATCTGGCAGACAGAATTTTGAACTTCGGTGGTCATGTTATGCAAACGGATCTGTACAGTCATGTGCAGTGGGCCTTTTTGAAAAATAATAATTCCTCCGCGACTGATATTGGCGCGGAATTAAAAAATACCGCACTCGGGCGGCTGGGGTTAGAATTTGGGGATGCTTCGGCGAGATGGATGAATTGAAAGGACGCGGGGACACGGTTCGGGATCAAGATGATTCACTGAACGCCGAATGGGAAAGTGTCACGCAAACCTTAAGAACAAATATTGGGGAAGCAGCTTTCCAAAGCTGGATCAAACCCATTTCATTACGCGGAATTGACGCGGGAATTTTGCGGCTGTCCGTGCCAACCCGGTTTATGCGGGACTGGGTTCTGGCCCACTATCATGACCAGCTTACTGAATTGTGGCGCGCCGGAAATGCCGGTGCGCAGGAAGTGGAAGTTGTTGTTCAGGCCGAACGCGGACTTCAGCCCAAAGAGCAGCCGACAGCAAGTGAAGGCAGCGTGAAGAGTGGCCCTGATACGGTTGCCATTCAGGACCCCGCGCCGAGTATCCACTCCAAATCCCTGAGCGCTTCACTCGACAAGCGCTTCACCTTTGATCAGTTCGTTGTCGGCAAGCCTAACGAATTTGCCTACGCCGCAGCCAGGCGGGTGGCGGAGGCGTCAAAGCGACCGCCGTTCAATCCACTGTTCCTTTACGGCGGGGTTGGGCTTGGCAAAACACATCTGATGCACGCCATTGCCTGGCACATCCGTCAATCCGAACCCAAACGCACGGTCATGTATCTGTCGGCTGAAAA
The DNA here is from genome assembly GCA_021775105.1 of Rhodospirillales bacterium. Lineage (GTDB taxonomy): Bacteria > Pseudomonadota > Alphaproteobacteria > Rhodospirillales > Casp-alpha2 > JAJFIJ01. The sequence goes on from JAJFIJ010000324.1 coordinate 7,682, forward strand.
ATTCATGTACCGGTTTATTCGAGCCCTTCGTGAGCAGACAACGGTTGATTTCAAGGAACAGTTCCGCTCGGTTGATGTGTTGATGATTGATGATGTCCAGTTCATTGCTGGTAAGGACGCAACGCAGGAAGAGTTTTTCCATACCTTCAATTCACTTGTCGATGAGGGCCGCCAGATCGTCATCTCCGCCGACAAGTCGCCGTCCGACCTGACCGGAATGGAAGAACGTCTGGTGTCGCGTCTGAATTGCGGGCTGGTCGCGGACATTCACGCCACGACGTATGAATTGCGGCTGGGCATATTGCAGTCCAAGGGCCAGCAGATGGGCGTTGATGTACCACCCAAGGTGCTGGAGTTCCTCGCCCATAAAATCACTGCCAATGTGCGCGAACTTGAAGGTGCGCTGAACAGAGTTGTTGCCCATTCCCAGCTGGTCGGTCGCGATATCTCGCTGGAAGCGACGCAGGATGTTTTACACGACCTGCTGCGCGCCAATGACCGGCGTGTGACGATTGAGGAAATCCAGAAACAGGTGGCATCACATTTCAATATCCGGACATCCGACATGCATTCCGCCCGTCGTGCACGCTCTGTTGCCCGACCCCGTCAGGTCGCTATGTATCTGGCCAAGCAATTGACGACACGCTCACTTCCGGAAATCGGTCGCAAATTCGGTGGTCGCGACCATACGACGGTTATGCACGCCGTCAAAAAGGTCGAAGAATTGCGTGAACACGATAGCAGTTTTGCCGAAGATGTCGAACTGCTCCGGCGCATGCTGGAAGGCTGAGCGGTCTGAATTTCCGGACATCTTTGTCCGCGCGTTCCGACCTCACCGGGTATCATCCACGGAAAGCCCGCATAACGTCGAATTTCCTTACGAAATCCGGTGCTTTTGTTATAATGGTCGCTGTTTACAGGGGCCAGGAGCGGCCTTGGGACCGGACCCTTCCGGGGGCCCGGTTTTCTAAACTGAAAATTTATCTAGAGGCTTGAAAACAACCATGAAATTAACTATCGAACGGGCGGCATTGTTAAAGTCCCTGGGCCATGTGCAAAGCGTTGTTGAGCGGCGTAACACCATTCCGATTCTCTCGAATGTGAAAATTGAAGCGTCCGGCGGAAAACTTCAGCTGAATGCGACCGACATGGACCTCGATATGGTCGATTCTGTGGGCGCGGAGATCACGGCAGAAGGGGCAACGACAGTGCCCGCCCATACGCTTTACGACATCGTCCGCAAACTGCCGGAAGGCTCTCAGGTCGAGCTTGATGCATCGGGGGACGGACAGCTGATCCTCAGTGCCGGACGGTCGCGCTTCACACTTTCGTGCCTGCCGACGGAGGAGTTTCCGGTAATGTCCGGCGGCGAGTTGCCACATTCGTTTTCACTGACCGCCGTAGAGCTTCGCACCCTCATTGATCGCGCCAAGTTTGCTATCTCAACGGAAGAAACCCGCTATTACCTGAACGGGATTTACCTGCACAAGGCGGACCGCGATGGTGTTGATGTGCTGCGTTCGGTCGCCACCGACGGGCACCGGTTGGCGAGCGTTGAATCGCCGCTGCCGGTCGGGGCGGAAAATCTGCCCGGTGTTATCGTTCCCCGGAAAACTGTCACCGAGCTTCGGAAGTTGATCGATGAGTCCGGCGACGAGGTTGAGGTCAGCCTGTCTGGAACCAAGATCCGCTTTGCATTTGATGATGCGATTCTGACATCCAAGCTGATTGATGGTACTTTCCCCGATTACGAACGTGTCATTCCGAGCGGCAACGACAAGGAGTTGACGGTTGATTGCAAGCTGTTTGCTGATGCGGTGGACCGGGTATCGGCAATTTCCAGCGAAAAGTCACGCGCCGTCAAACTGTCCATCTCCAGCGGTAATCTGATGCTGTCGGCGTCCAGCCCGGAACATGGAAGTGCAACGGAAGAAATAGAGATTGCCTATCAGGGCGACACGGTGGAAATCGGTTTCAATGCGGCGTACCTGCTGGATATTACCCGCCAGATTGAGGGCGATACCGCTGAATTGTCGTTTGCCGATGGCAATTCACCGACGATCCTTCGCGAAGCCGATGACGCCAGCGCGATTTACGTTCTGATGCCGATGCGTGTGTGAGGATAAGGACCTGTCCCGAATAGCCAGTCTGCGCAATGACGAAGTTCCGGAACGCGTGCGTTCAGAGAGCCCCCGTCGTTACGCCATCTCGCGCCTGACCTTGACGGATTTTCGCTGTTACGACGGATTGCGTCTTGATCTCGGGCCTGGCCCGGTGGTCCTGACCGGACCGAACGGAGCCGGAAAGACCAATATCCTCGAGGCTCTGTCTCTGTTGATTCCGGGACGCGGATTGCGACGACCAAAACTGAGTGAAATCTCGAAAATCGGAAGTGCCGGAGGCTGGGCCGTTGCTGTGGATGCGGAAACACCCAGCGGTCCCGTCAGATTGGGCACTGGCTTCAGTCCACCGGAAGGCGGCGCACGGGAGCGCCGTGTGGTCCGGGTTGATGGACAAACGGCAGCCAACCAGAATGTGCTTGCGGAAATGATGAACGTTTACTGGTTAACGCCGCAAATGGACGGTTTGTTTGCAGACGGAACATCAGGGCGGCGGCGATTTTTTGACCGGCTGGTTTATGCCTGGGACCCGGCCCATGCCGGACGCATCAGTGCTTATGAGACGGCGATGCGTGAACGGTCCCGCCTGCTGCGTGATGAAGCCCACCCGGACGCGGCCTGGCTCAGCGCGCTTGAAGATACCATGGCCAAGCGGGGTATAGCGGTTGCGGCCGCACGTCTTGAATTGTTGGGGCGGGTTGGTCCGGCGTCGGCGCGCGGCCTGTCGCCGTTTCCGGGGGCCGAACTGTCGCTGGCCGGAGATCTGGAGAACTGGCTGGCCTCTGGCCCGGCGCTGGAGGCTGAAGACCGATTCCGTGCCGCACTTGCCGGCGATCGCCGCCGTGATGGCGAAACCGGGCGCACCGGTTGCGGCCCGCATCGCACCGACCTGATCGTTCATCATGCAGATACCGGACAGGCGGCGGAACTATGTTCGACCGGTGAACAGAAAGCCTTGCTGATTGCCATTGTCCTTGCCAACGCCACGCAACGAAGTGCCGAGCGCGGCGCGGTCCCGCTATTACTGCTTGATGAGGTGGCGGCACATCTGGATGGCGAGCGCAGGGAGGCGCTGTTTGATCATCTGATCACCCTTGGCGCACAGACATGGTTCACAGGAACCGACGAAAATTTGTATCAGGCCTTCAAGTCCGATGCCCAGATGTTTCGGGTTATGGACGGGCAAGTAAGCGATGTGTGACACATCGCATTGAATAGAACGGAAGACCCATGAGCGACGAAACGACTGAAATCCCCGGTTCCGGCAATGATGACTATGACGATTATGATGCCGATTCCATCAAGGTTCTCAAGGGCCTTGAGGCCGTGCGCAAGCGCCCCGGCATGTATATCGGTGACACCGATGACGGATCCGGGCTGCATCACATGGTTTATGAGGTTGTTGACAACGCCATCGACGAGGCGCTAGCCGGGTTTTGCGACACGGTTTTTGTTTCGCTGAACGGTGACGGGTCGGTCAGTGTGCGCGATAACGGGCGCGGGATTCCTGTCGACATGCATACCGAAGAGGGTGTCTCGGCGGCGGAAGTGATCATGACCCAGCTGCATGCGGGGGGCAAGTTTGACCAGAACTCCTACAAGGTTTCCGGCGGTTTGCATGGTGTTGGTGTGTCCGTCGTCAATGCCCTGTCAGACTGGCTGGAGCTGAAAATCTGGCGTGACGGCAAGGAGCACCTGATCCGTTTTGTTGATGGCGAGGCGGAAGCGCCGCTGGAAATTACCGGAAACGCGCCGGTTGAAGATGGCAAAGCCAGAACCGGTACGGAACTGACATTTCATGCATCGGGTGAAACGTTCACCAATACGGAGTATGATCTGGCGACACTGGAGCACCGCCTGCGTGAGCTGGCTTTCCTGAATTCCGGCGTCGGGCTGCAGATCGTTGACAATCGTGGCGTCGATCCGGTGACCATTGACCTGCACTATGAGGGCGGGCTGGCGGCGTTTGTTTCCTATCTCGACCGCTCGAAAGCCGGGCTTCATGAAAAGGATATTTTCTTCACCGGCGCGCGCGATGGCGTCACCGTCGAAATGTCCATGCAGTGGAACGACAGCTACCATGAAACCATGCTGTGTTTCACCAACAACATCCCGCAACGTGACGGCGGCACTCATCTTGCCGGGTTCCGCGGCGCCTTGACCCGGACCATCAATTCCTACGTTAGCAGTTCCGGTATCGCCAAAAAGGAAAAGGCCAGCATTACCGGTGACGATGCCCGCGAAGGCATGACCTGCGTTTTGTCGGTCAAGGTGCCCGACCCGAAGTTTTCTTCGCAGACCAAAGACAAGCTGGTCTCGTCCGAAGTCCGCCCGATTGTTGAAAGTATTGTTGGCGAAGGGCTGGACCGCTGGTTTGAGGAACATCCGGGTGATGCCAGAAAGGTGGTTCAGAAAATTATCGAAGCCGCGTCTGCCCGTGAGGCGGCCAGAAAGGCCCGTGAGCTAACCCGGCGCAAGGGTGCGCTTGATATCAGTTCCCTGCCCGGTAAGCTCGCCGACTGTCAGGAACGTGACCCGGCGCTTTCCGAAATATTCATCGTCGAGGGTGACTCTGCCGGAGGTTCGGCAAAGCAGGGGCGCAACCGCAAAAACCAGGCGATCTTGCCGTTGCGCGGTAAAATCCTCAATGTCGAGCGCGCCCGGTTCGACAAGATGCTGAGTTCAACCGAAATCGGCACCCTGATTACCGCGCTTGGAACCGGTATCGGACGGGAAGACTTCAATGCCGACAAATGCCGCTACCACAAAATCATTATCATGACCGATGCTGACGTTGACGGCAGTCATATCCGCACCCTGCTGCTGACCTTCTTTTATCGCCAGATGCCTGAACTGGTCGAGCGCGGGTATCTCTATATCGCCCAGCCTCCACTTTATCGTGCCAAGCGCGGCAGTTCGGAAGTCTATCTCAAGGACGATGGCATGCTGGAGAATTATCTGTTCACCGGGCTGACCGAGGATGGTTCCGTCTTTACCACCTATAGCGGTTCGCAGATCGCCGGAAATGATCTCCGCGATGTGGTTGAAGAGGCACGCCAGGTCAAAAGCCTGCTCAGCCATCTGGCTCAGCATGTGCCGATGGATGTGCTTGAGCAGGCGGCGATCTCCAGCGCCCTTGATCCGGAAATTCTTTCCGATGGCGAGCGGGCCAAAGCAACGGCGGAATATGTTGCCAAACGGCTGGACGCACTGGCTGACGAAAACGAGCGGGGCTGGCAGGGAGAACCGCTTGACGATGGCGGTTTGGCCTTCAGTCGGATGCTCAGGGGGGTCAGTGAGCGCCATATTATCGATGGCAAACTGATCCGCTCGACGGATGCCCGGCGGCTGAATGATCGGGCCGGTCGGCTGCAACAAATGTACGCCAATCACGGGCGCTTGACGGTCAAGGAGGTCGAGCACGTCATTTCGGGGCCGGTGTCACTGGTTGATACGGTGCTCAGCATCAGCCGCAAGGGAATTAATTTCCAGCGCTACAAGGGATTGGGTGAAATGAACCCGGGCCAGCTTTGGGAAACCACGCTGGACCCGAACGTGCGCTCGCTGTTGCAGGTCAAGGTCAACCATACGGATGATGCTGAAGATGTGTTCTCGACCCTGATGGGCGATATTGTCGAGCCGCGCCGCGACTTCATTCAGGCCAACGCCCTGAAAGTTGCCAATCTGGATGTTTAGGGCGTGATATGCTTGTCCTTTAATCGTGATACATGAAAACCGTGACTCACTTAAAATGAGAATGCCACGCTCCTGATGGCGGCATTTTTGAAAATCCGAGATCGATTTCTGCGTTGCGAGGGTACAGCGGACCTCGAAAGGAGTTGGTTCTGACAGCCGGTTTTGTCCTGGAACGGACATTGAGCCCATCATTTGAGCCCAACCAATGTTCTGAGTTGGGGGCGTTAATGTTCTTTTTTGTTCCTTAGCTGGGCTGGGGTCGTCCCGAGTTCACGTTTGAATGTCGTTGTCATATGACTTTGCGATGAGAACCCGTTGGCGTACGCGATATCAGCAATTGGCAATATTGTTTCGATAAGCATACGCCTCGCCGCATCAATTCTGCGCTGGAGGACGTAGTGGTGTGGCGATTGTCCGACCCGGCGTTTGAAGGCCCTGCCAAACTGGTGAGGCATGACGCCTGCCAACCGCGCAAGTGTTTCCAGGGAAAGGTCGCCGTCGAGGTTTGAATCGATGTAATTGAGAATGGCGTTGAAAACGGCTTCTTTCAGAATGGTCCCTCTTCCCAGTTTTCGTTGTCGTCCCGGTAACCGCAGCATTTCAACGATAAGAACCACGCACAGTGAGCGAAGATAATCACCGGGGGCATCGGACGACATCATGTGCTTTCTGATTCGCTGCGCGATCGATGTGACGAACGGTTTCGGGCTGCCGATGATAATGCGTGGCTCAATCATTTCGTCGGGCAATTGCAGCGCCGAGGCGATTTCAGGCCGCAGCGCCGCGAAGTCGAACGCAATGACCAGAACTTCCGGGGCGTTATCCGACGTACCGCGCAACGGAAAATCTGGCGGCGAGACAATATACTCGTAAGGCCGCCGGTCAAAGCGACGCAGTTTATCATCGGCCAATGTGCTGTGGCCCTCATCCTCAGAGAAACTGATGCTGGCGAAGCTGTTTTTTAGTTTGACGTTGAAGGTGCGCGGACCGGGCGGGACGAGTTCCACGACAAAAGTGTCAAACGTAAACCGCGTGCCCCATCGGGGCAGGTCACCGCGCGGTGGTGCATCAATCTTCATTTCTTGCTTCACGGCGTCATGTCCCTGAATACCTCCGCCGACAATCAGAAAGAGTATGGGCAAATGCCGTCAGAATCTGAAACGAATAATTCTGAAAGAGCTGCCGTGCCCCGCGTGGCATTGATGTCCTCACACTACATCAGGGGTTATCCCCAAGACGCACTGATAAGGAGAATTCGAAATGCCTCGTTTAACCGCTGTAGACCCTTCGACCGCCATGGGCGAAACCAGGGAAATGCTCGATGCCATACAAAGCAAGATCGGTATGACGCCGAATGTGCTGCGCACGCTCGCAAACTCGCCTGTCGCCCTCAAATCCTATCTCGCCGTCAGCGAAACACTTTCCGGCGGCATGTTTGATCCAAAAACACGTGAAGCCATCGCGCTTACGGTCGCAGGTGCCAATGATTGTTCCTACTGTGCGTCGGCACACACGGCCTTATCAAAATCTCTCAATGTCGGCACGGACGAGATTGCCGCACGGCTCCAAGGCAAATCAGGCGATCCGGCCATCAACGCGCTATTGGCATTTGCACGCAAGATTGTTGAAAAGCGAGGGTCCGTTGACGATATCGATCTCAATACCGTGCGTGCCGCAGGGCATAGTGATAGCGCAATCGTCGAGGCTGTCGCCAATGTGACGGCGAATATTCTCACCAACTACATCAATCTCATTGCCCAAACGGAAATTGATTTTCCTGAAATCGATATGGCCCAAACCCATGCGGCCTGACTAGAGGGCTCTAGCGGTTATCGGAGACTAGTTATGAACCTTGGCGGGCACTTGTTGTCTCCCCTCCTCCCTGACAAGTGCTCTTCTGCCCAACCTTGGCGGTGTTTCGAACGCACATGTGATGCCCCTCACTGATGCACTCTCCTTCAGAGACTTTCTCACTTCCAAAAGGAATGCACCGCCATTTTCTTTCCCGCCTCTTGAGCGAGAGGCACGTTTCACCCAAAAATCAGGAGAAACCCATGCCTGTTAAACCGAAGACCAATGGAGTTCATCACGTCGGTCTCACCGTGCCAAATCTGGCAGTCACTCTCACTTTTTTCACGGACGTTCTCGGTTACCAAACAGTAGGCGAAATTCCAGACTATCCCGCTGTATTCCTGAGCGACGGCACGACCATGATCACCTTGTGGCAGGTCAAGGATATCGAAAACGCTGTTCCCTTTGATCGACACAACGTGGTCGGTCTTCATCACCTTGCCCTCACCGTTGACAGTATCGATTTCCTGCACGAGCTGCATCACACCCTTATTCAACACAACACTCTGGACGTTGAGTTTGCGCCGGAACCGCTCGGCGATGGGCCGACGCATCACATGATGTGTTTCATTCCAGGCGGCATTCGTCTTGAATTCATCGCACCGGGCACCTGACGGGCCCTGTTTCAGAAGATAGAAAAATGAATATTGTAAAGGTTTTCTCGACAACCACGGTCTTGCCGGGTCTGCCCATAACGGGTTCCGTCGTGGGCAAAACCGTTGAACCTTTCGCTGACGGCGTTGTCACATCATGCCAGTGTCATTGCCGCAGACCATATGGGTTTCGGCAAAAGCAACACACCGCTGGAACGCACATACTGGCTTCAGGTCCACATTGAAACTAAACGGCTTTGTTCGCAGTGAGGTGGCGACAGACACCTGGATCAGGGCTTATGGCGCACCGTTTCCGACGCCTGCCAGTTGCAAGGGTGGAATCGGATGGGCCAAGGGGTTTGCCACGGGCATGCACCAATTTGAGGAACCGAACCCGATGGCGAAGGCCGCGATCACGAAAAAGCCTGCGCTGGCTATCCGGGGTGAACTAGACCGCACATTGCATTGGCATGAGTGGCGGCATTGATCGCAACCTCCGCCGAACCAAGGACATCAACGACGTTCATATTGCCGATAGCGAATACCCGTCAGCGGTGGCCGAAAGTTTCCTCAAGGCAACCGACGAACTCGATATCGATTCCATGTTCGTCTGAACAATAAGCTTCAACCGTTGCAGCGGATCATCCGGCGTTTTCCAGAGTCCACAGTGCGGCAGCGCCGTCATAAAGACACTGCATGACCCCGGATTCTGTTATCCCCAGGCGCGCGCGTGGAGAGATATCGACGACCCCGCCTTCACCTGCATCAGAATGCTCGCCGCCGACGCCGCGCACGGCGAGGCCCAAACCGGATGCCGCTTCCTGTACCGGGCCAAGATCCTTCCCGCCTTGTGTCAGGTTGGGCAACGGCAGATGCAGACTGGCGCGCATGGCGGTGCCAAGATTTGTCGGGCAGGACGTGACGTAACCATAGCACGGCGACTGAGCGAATGGCGGGAGCAGATCGGCAAACTTCCGGACGCCGTCATGCAGTCTGGAAAACAGGGCCGCAAGGTCACCGCCCGGCTTGATCGTCATGATCCGCAGCTGATCTTCTTCGCCAACCCAGATCATGAAGTCTTGCTGGCCCGAGATATACATGCCGCGCCCATGCGGCCAGTCGGAAGAAATGCCAGCCGAATTCAGATAGGGATCATTATCCATGTTCTTGAACATCTGATGGGCCGCGACCCGGTGTTGATAAGCGTCTTCCTCAATCAGGTGTGCCGACCCGGGCGTCAGGGAAAGATACTGCCCGCCAAACAGCGGGTCATTTTGCAGGACCGTGAAGGCCGGGATCATCAGGGCTTCAAAGTCCAGCCTGTGTTGTTTTGTCATCGCCCCGGGCAGAGGAAAATCGGCAAGGTTTCGCCCGACCCGAACCCGCATCGAAACCTCCGTCAGCGCGGCGTTTATACTTTCCAGATTGCAGGTTGATGTTGCCGCGCTCCAGTCATGTGTCTGAACGATCTCCCGGTCATGTGGAATGTTATGCTGGTCGCGGATCATTGGCTCGAACAGGGGATTGAAATCTTCATAATCCCCAGCGTGCCGGGCATAAGCCCCCATCTGGCTATCCGGGTTTTCGATGCCGGTGCGGACGATCTCCAGCAGTCTGTCGCGCCTCGACTGATCAAGAGCGTTAAAGTACTCTGCGTTGAAATGCCGGGCCATCAGGTTGCCGGGATGCGCGGTGCGGATCGCACTGATTTTGTTTAGAATCTGATCGCTGCTGTTAACATCTGCCGAAGGGGAAACCATGGAATAGTCCTTTTCCTCAATATCCGGTTCACGTCAAGCCTATCTGATATTTTCAGGATAACCATCATAATGCTATAACTCCATCGCCCTATGCCCAACGGGTTTAAAACTGCACAGATTTCGGATACAAAAAAATGACTGACCAGAACCTTGCGCCAGCAACAGCGCCCTTGCCCGGCGAGGATAACGACAAGGACTTGCCGGTTCTTGAGGACATTCGCCTGCTCGGACGATTGCTGGGTGACTGCGTTCGCCATCAGGAAGGTGATGATATCTTCGATATTGTTGAAAACATCCGTCAGACATCGGTCCGGTTTTATCGCGATGACGATGAACCTGTGAGACGGGAGCTTGAGGGGTTCCTCAATGCGCTTAACCCCGAACAGGCCGTTCAGGTCGTCCGCGCCTTCAGCTATTTTTCCCATCTCGCAAATATCGCCGAGGACCAGCACCATATTCGCCGAACCCGTGCCCATGATATTGCCGGTGACAGGCCACGTGCCGGTACCATTGCCAACGCCCTTGACCGGGCCATCGAGAAAGGGATTTCCGTTCCGGCAATCCGTAATTTTTTCCGCGACGCCCTTGTCAGTCCGGTGCTGACTGCACATCCGACGGAAGTCCGGCGCAAGAGCACGATGCGCCATGAGATGGAAGTGGCAGCCCTTCTCAATCAACGCGAACGCGGTCGCTGGACGCCGGAAGAGCAGGCGGCAATGGAGGATCAGTTGCGCCGCTCCGTATTGACGGTTTGGCAAACCAATCTGTTGCGCCAGTCCAGACTGGTCGTGCGTGACGAAATCGCCAATGGACTGTCCTATTACGAATACACATTCCTGCGCGAATTACCGAAGTTTTACGCCGCCCTTGAAGACCGGTTGGGCGATCTTGATCCGGATGGAGCAGAGAGCGGGCTCAACCCGTTTCTGCGCATCGGCAGCTGGATTGGCGGCGACCGTGATGGCAACCCTTTTGTCACCGCCGATGTGCTGCACCAGACCATAAAGATGCAATGTACCCGCGTCTTCAGATTCTATCTTGAGGAACTTCATGAATTGGGCGGCGATCTTTCCTTGTCGGCACGGGTGATCAATGTATCGGATGATCTGAAGAAGCTCGCCGCGAACTCGCCGGACAAATCACCACACCGGGAGTTCGAACCTTATCGCCTGGCGATCAGCGGAATCTACGCGAGGCTGGCTGCGACATCGGTAAAATTCGGCTCTGCGGAGCCGTCACGCCATCCCATTGGCGAAGCCGAAGCCTATCAGGCGCCGGTTGAGTTTTTGCAGGATCTGGATGTCATTCACCGTTCGTTGTCGGAAAACAAATCAGAGGCCCTGACCGGCGGCCGGCTCAGATATCTGCGCCGCGCGGTTGAGTGTTTCGGGTTTCATCTGGCCAGTCTGGATCTCCGGCAAAACTCGGAAATCCATGAGCGCACCGTTGCTGAACTGTTCGGCGCAATTGATCCCGATATTTGTTATCTGGAGCTCGATGAGGACGCACGGATTGATCTGTTGTCGCTTGAGCTCGGCATGGTCCGACCGTTATTACGTCCGTTCTGGGATTATTCGGAAGGTACAGCCGGTGAGCTGGCCGTGCTTGAGGCTGCGGCGGAAACCCAGCGATTGTTGGGATCACGGGCGATCCCCACGGCAATCATCTCAAACACCACGGATGTCTCTGACCTGCTTGAACTGGCGGTGCTGCTCAAGCAGGTCGGTATTGTCGAGCCCGATGGCAAAAGCGCGATCAATATTGTGCCGCTGTTTGAAACCATCGAGGATTTGCGCAACTGCGTCGGCATTATGGACCGCCTGCTGTCGCTTGCCGGGTATCGTGCGCTGGTCGACAGTCTCGGCGGTGTTCAGGAGGTAATGCTCGGATATTCCGACAGCAACAAGGACGGCGGATTCGTCACATCGGGATGGGAGCTTTATAAAGCCGAAATCGGTTTGATCGAGCTGTTCAAACACCACGGTATCAAATTGCGGCTGTTTCACGGGCGCGGCGGAACCGTCGGACGTGGCGGCGGCCCCAGTTACGAGGCGATACTGGCGCAGCCCGCCGGTGCCGTGCAGGGACAAATCCGCGTCACCGAACAGGGTGAGATCATCTCCAGTAAATATTCCAATCCCGGTCTCGGGCGGCGCAATCTGGAAGCCATGGTCGCGGCAACACTGGAAGCCACCTTGCTGCACCCCGCACAGGGATCACCCGATGCCGGCTACCTTGAAACCATGGAGGAATTGTCCGCGCAGGCGTTTGCCGCCTATCGCGGACTGGTCTATGAGACAGACGGATTCGAAGACTATTTCCGGGCGTCGACCGTGATCAGTGAAATCTCGACCCTGAATATCGGCTCGCGCCCGGCGTCGCGAAAACAGTCGGGACGCATTCAGGACCTTCGCGCGATCCCGTGGGTATTCAGCTGGGCACAATGCCGCCTGATGTTGCCCGGCTGGTACGGGTTCGGCACGGCGGTTCGGGCCTGGCTGCTGGACAACCCGGACAAGGGCATGGCGCATCTTCAGAAAATGTACAGGAACTGGCCGTTTTTCCGCACCCAGCTGTCGAACATGGATATGGTTCTTGCCAAAAGCTCGATTGCCATCGCGTCGCGTTATGCGGCGCTGGTTGAAGATCAGAACCTGCGCCAGAAAATCTTCGCCCGCATTCGTGACGAACGTCAATCCTCAATCGATGCCCTGCTTGCCATCTCCGGCAACAAAAAACTGTTGCAGGGCAATCCGCTGCTGGAACGTTCGATCAAGAACCGGTTTCCCTATCTTGATCCGCTCAATCATATTCAGGTGGAGATGCTGAAACTGCACCGTCAGGGCGCAAAGGACCCGAAGGTATTGCGCGGCATTCAGCTAACCATCAACGGCATAGCTGCCGGGCTCAGAAACAGCGGCTGATCATTCACCGGCAATCCTGAAGCCGCCGCCGGAGATATCAAGCAGCGCGCCACTGACGAAGCTGGCGTCGTCAGACAATAGCCACATAATTGCCGATGCGACCTCATCCGCTTCGGCGATGCGGCCAAGCGGAATGGTTGCGGCAATTGCGGCGCGCTTTTCCGCATCGTCCATATCCGGTGTCATTTCCGATGCCGTCATGCCGGGCCGGACGGCATTGACCCGAATTCCCTGCGCCGCCACTTCGCGGGCCAGTCCTTTGGTGAAGACATCAATAGCGCCCTTGGTCGCGGCGTAGGTGACGCTGCCTGATCGCCCGCCGATGGTCGCCGCCATTGATGAGACATTGACGATCACACCGCCAACACCGTTTCCATCCGTCGACATGCGGCGCACCGCTTCCTGGGTGGGGAAGATTGAACCCAGAATATTGGTCCGCACCAGTTGTTCGGCGGCATCGGCATCCAGTTCCGCCAGCGGTGTCTTGTCGATTGAAATACCGGCGCTGTTGACCAGCCCCCGGACCGGACCAAGATCGCTTTCAATCTCATCAAACATCCCTGATACGGTTTTGGCGTTGCTGACGTCAGCCTGCACCGAAAGCGCCCGTCCGCCCGAGGCGACGATGTGCTCAACCAGAGTATCCGCAGCTTCACGACGGGTCCGCCAGTTAATCGCAACGGGATATCCTTTCGCCGCCGCCTGTTGGACAACACGGGCACCAATGCCGCTGGCCCCTCCGGTGACCAGCAAAACGCCTGGGTTGACGGAATTTTCCATGAATTGCCCTCTGATCAATCTTTCGGGTGTCGGGGAAAACATAAATGATTTCCGTCCATTAACCCAATCCTAACCGCGATTGACAATAAAGGGGTATGGCAAACAGGCAGACTCCCGGTCGCAAAATCAAGGACGCCGATAAAAGTGGTTTTTCGCTCGGCGGACTGTTGCTTGGCCTGATCAAATGGTCGGCGACCCTTGTTGTCTGGGGGATCATTGCCGGAATTCTTGTTGCCGGCTGGTTTTATGCCGATCTGCCAAACGTCGATGATGCGCTGGAAGCGACCCGTCGCCCGACGGTGACGCTGATCTCCGGCGATGGTCAGGTGCTTGCCGCCAGAGGCGATCTTTATGGTGTGCCGGTGCAGCTTGCCGATCTGCCTGCCGTGCTCCCCAACGCCATTCTGGCAACGGAAGACCGGCGGTTTTACAGTCATTATGGAATCGATTTTATCGGCCTTTTGCGTGCGGTATGGGCCAACATCCGGGCAAAAAGGATTGTTCAGGGAGGCAGTACGCTGACCCAGCAGGTTGCTAAAAACCTCTTTTTGACACCGGAACGATCGATCAAGCGCAAGGTTCAGGAGCTGATGCTGGCATTCTGGCTGGAATACAGGTTTTCCAAGGAGCAAATCCTGACAGTCTATCTGAACCGGGTTTATCTCGGGGCCGGAACATATGGTGTCGATGCGGCGGCGCGCAAATATTTCAGCCGTCCGGCAACACAAGTCTCAACCTATGAAGCGGCCCTGCTCGCGGGGTTGCTGAAAGCGCCGAGCCGTTATAACCCGCTCTCAAGCAAGGAGCGCGCGCACGGGCGCACGGTTCAGGTGCTGCGCAATCTGGTCGCCGCCGGATATTTGACGGATGCGCAGGCCAAGGCGGCAGAGAAGGGCAAGCGTCGCGCACTTGTCACCCGCACACAGCGGGTCGGACGGCATTTCACGGATTGGGTGCTTGAACAGGTGCCGAGTTATATTTCCGGCGGCGACCGTGATCTCACTGTCATCACCACGCTTGATGCGAAGCTTCAGAAAAAGGCCGAACGTTATCTGGAACAGGCGCTGGCCGGTGAAGGTAAAAAACGCGGTGCCGCCAATGGGGCGATCCTCGTTCTCGATACAGGCGGGGCGGTCCGCGCCATGGTTGGCGGACGGAATTATTCGGCCAGTCAGTTCAATCGGGTGACCCAGGCCAAACGCCAGCCGGGTTCGGCCTTCAAGCCGCTGGTTTATCTGGCCGGGCTGGAAGCAGGCCTCAAACCCTCAACGATAATGACTGACGCACCGGTCAGCATCGATGGCTGGGCACCGAAAAACTTCAATGGCAAATATGAGGGCGAGATGACCATGGCGCAGGCGCTGGCCCGATCAGTCAATACAATCGCTGTGCGGGTTGCCGAAAAAGCCGGACCTCGACGGATCACCCGAATCGCGCGTCGTTTGGGAATAAACGAAGATCTGAAACCCGAACTGTCGCTGGCGCTCGGTACGGCGGAAATGACGTTGCTTGATCTGACGGCGGCTTACGGTCCCTTTGCAAATGGCGGATTCGGGGTCTGGTCGTTCGGCATTCGCGAAATCAGGGACGGCAATGAGAATATTCTTTATAAACGCCAGGGCGCCGGGCCGGGCCGGGTGGTTGCCGCTCATCTGGTTGGCCCGATGAACCGGATGATGGCCGAGGTGATCAACACCGGCACCGGCAAAAATGCCCGCATCGGTCGCCCGGCTGCCGGCAAAACCGGAACCAGCCAGAATTACCGCGATGCCTGGTTTGTTGGCTATACGGCGGATTATATATCCGGCGTGTGGATCGGAAATGATAACGCCGATCCGATGAAACAACTGACCGGCGGCGGCCTGCCGGCAAAAGTCTGGGCCCGCGTGATGAAAGCCGCGCATGGTAGTGCAGCCCAAAAATCCCTGCCGGCCGGACAGGCCAGCGCAAGCCAGATGGACCAGCGTATCAACCCGGCACTCGACAGCGACGCCGAAGCGGAAAAATCAGGCGGTTTCTGGAAACGGATACTGGACGCGCTTCAGTGAAGAGGTGAATTGATACCAGGCTTCACTAGAGCAAAACCGGAGTAAATGGGTTCATTTGCGAACGTGGATTTGCGGCAATATCAATGAGTTAGAGCGGTTACGGCGATTAAAAAAAAGCCGGGACCGCTCTAGCATTCAAAAAATCCCCACAGCCCCCAAACCCGGTAATCCGGTCCACCGTCGCCGTGGTCGAGAACCCATCGGCGAGCTTGGCGAGGACGACGCGGCCGCCGTTCTGCTTGACGACGCCGGCACCGACCACGGTGTCTTCCGTATAATCGGCTCCCTTAACCAGAATGTCGGGCAGGAACATCTCGATCAGGCGCAAGGGTGTTTCATCATCGAACAGGACAACGGCATCGACTGTGGTCAGCGAAGCCAATACCTGGGCGCGGGCGGATTCAGACTGCAACGGGCGGTTGGGGCCTTTCAGGCGCTTGACCGAAGCGTCGGTATTGAGACCGACGATCAACCGGTCGCAGGCTGCTTTTGCCTGATTGAGCAGCGACAGGTGACCGGGGTGCAACAAATCGAAACATCCATTGGTAAAGCCGACTTTCAGGCCCTGACGTTGCCAGACGGCAATCCGTTCAGCCGTTTCATGGTCTGTCTGGACCTTGGCTTCGGCTTCAGACACGCTCTGGTGATGCAGGGACGCAATCAGTTCGGCCATATAAACTGTTGCCGTGCCGAACTTGCCAACCACGATGCCGGCTGCGGTATTGGCGAGGGCGGCAGCGTCTTTCATATCAGCGCCCGTGCTGAGCGCCGCAGACATCGTAGCGGCAACTGTATCGCCAGCTCCCGACACATCAAAAACTTCACGCGCTTCGGCGGGCAGATGATCGACATGAACGGCGCTCACCAGTGACATGCCGTCGGCGCTGCGCGTTGCCAGAACGGTCTCGATACCGGCGGTCTCGATCAGATATCGGGCGGCGGCAATAACGTCATCAGGACTGGCCGTTTTCATGCCGGTCGCCTGCTCCAGTTCCTTGCGGTTTGGTGTGACCAGTGTCGCCCCCCGGTAACAGGTATAATCGGTCCCCTTCGGATCAACGATAACCGGGACTCCGGCATTTCTGGCAATCGCGATCAGGCGTTGAAGAACGGTATTGGTCAGCACGCCCTTGCCATAATCCGACAGCATCAGCGCGCCACAAGACGGGATTTCACGTTCGACGGTATCCAGCACCTGATCAGCCCTGTCGGCGGATATATCGGATACCGTTTCCTTGTCGGCGCGCAACATTTGCTGGTTGCCAGCGAGGAACCGCGTCTTGATGGCCGTCTCTCGATCCGGATCACTCAGCAGGTCCGCCTCGACCCCATTGTAGGTGTTGACCATGTCAGCAACTTCGCGTCCGGCATCATCGTCACCGAGTACCGAGACGAAACGAACTTTCCCGCCCAGCGTGGTGATATTGCGAACCACGTTCCCGGCTCCGCCCAGCATGGTGGTTTCGCTGGTAATTCGCAAAACCGGTATCGGTGCTTCCGGCGAAATGCGCTCGACGTCACCGGTAACAAACCGATCAAGCATGATGTCGCCGACGCAGAGCACGCGGGCATCAGCCAGTCGTTCGACCAGCGGGACAAGAGAAGGGCGGTCGTTCATACCAGTTCCAGTTCCCGTTCCAGGGCATCGCAGAACATGTGGCCGATCATGATGTGCATTTCCTGAATGCGCGCGGTGGTATCTGAGGGCACCACCAGATAAGGATTGGCGATGACGCTCATTTGTCCGCCACCCCTGCCTCCAAGCGCTGCGGGAGTGGCCCCTGTCTTTTTCGCCTGCATCAGCCCCTTGATGATATTTTCGGAATTACCTGATGTGGATATACCGATACAGAGGTCACCGGGTTTCGCCAGCGCCTCGATCTGGCGGGCAAAAATTTCATCGAATCCCAAATCATTGCCGCCTGCCGTCAGGGCAGAGCTGTCGGTCGTCAGGGCGATGGCGGCGATCGGCTGGCGGTCCTGCTTGTAGCGAATGGTCAGTTCGGTTGCCAGGTGCTGGCAATCCGCAGCGCTGCCGCCGTTGCCAAAAAACAGAATTTTCCCGCCACCCTGAATGCAGGTGACGCCATGTCCGACCAGCCGGATAAAGGGATCAAGAAGCAGGTCACGGGTCGCCGTCATGGTCGCTGCATGTTCTTCAAATTCGGAAGCGTAAAGCGCTTTTAGTTTCATTATTTTGTTAATCCTGAAGATCGATTTTCGAGCCGCTTTGCAGGCTTTCCAGAACGGCGATGGTCGCGAGGCTCGTTTCCACCAACTCATCTTCGGCGATCGGCACGTCCCCGCCGGATATCACACACTCACTGAACGCCCGCAGGCCTTTCTTGAACCCTTTGTCCTGTGCCGATTTTTCCGAAATGGATTTCCCGGCACCGGTGATCTGAAGTTGGCGGAAATCATCAATTACGGCATTGCGGCCGCTGGAAAAAATCTCAAACCGTTCCTTGCCGGCACTGCTATCACCCTGGGCGGTATAGAGCACACTGGCCAGCGAGCCATCGGCAAACGACAGCGAAATCGAGACGTCGTCGGCAGCGGCGTTGTCTGCGCGGGCCGCTTCTGCCTGTACGGAAGTAATTGGCGAGCCGGCGAAAAACCGCGCCAGATCGATAAAATGGCAGACCTCACCAAGGATACGTCCACCGCCTTCGTCATGAGCGTGGACCCAATGATCGCCGTCGATGGAACCGGCGTTGACACGCAGCATCATGACCCTGGGCGCAGTGGATTGGCTGAATTCGTTTTTCACCCGTTCGGCCATTGGAGCGAAGCGACGGTTAAAACCAATCTGAAAAAAACAGTCGTCGCGGCTATTGCGGGCCTTGATTACCCGGTTCAGACTTGACCGGTCAAGCGCCAGCGGCTTTTCGACCAGAACCGATTTTCCCTGCTCCAGCGCCCGCGCCGTCAAGTCTGCGTGACTGTCGTGGCGTGTGGCGATCAGCACGGCGTTGATATCGGGGTTGCCAAGAACATCGTCGGCATCGGCGGATGCCACTTGAAACCCGAACGTCTGTTTGCCGTGATCGGCGGTGGCGCCTCTTTGCGTCGCCAGCGTGTGCAGCGTAACGCCATCTATCTTTTTCAGTTCCGGTAACAGCACCGACCTGGCGAAATTGCCAGCCCCGATCACACCGAGGACACAGCCGGATGATGGTTTGTTTTGTGATTTGGTCAGGGCGGGCGTTGCCAGAGGTTGATCCGAATAGGTCAGCACCACGCCCAGGTGAGGCTCATTTCCGCCGGTGATCATGGCATAGGCGTCTTCGGCTTTTTCCAGCGCCATCCTGTGGCTGATCAGCGGATTGACCTGAAGCGATTGCCCCCGTTCGGGTGACATCAGGCGCAGGCATTCACCCAGGTTTTCGGTTTCCGTCCAGCGCACCCAGCCTTCCGGGTATTTGACATTGCGACCTTCGAAATCCGGATCATAGCGTCCGGGTCCATAGGATCTGGAAACAATTATATTCAGCTCTTTTTTCATGAAATCAGCGTAGGGAAATTCAGTCCCGGTCAAGCCAACCATCGAAACCCGTGCCCGGTCACGGGCAATATCCGCCGCCGTCTGAAAAGGCTCGCTGGAGGACGTGGCGGCGGCGATCAGCACACCGTCGCAACCGCGTCCATGTGTCAGGTCATTTACCCGTTGCAGAGGATCATCATTGGCGGGATTGATCGCCGCTTCCATGCCAAGGGTTTTGGCGAGATCAAGCCGGGCCGGGTCATAATCAAGGCCGACAACCCGAACCCCGGCAAGTTTCAGAAACTGTGCCGCAAGTTGTCCGACCAGTCCAAGGCCGATCACCGCAACCACATCCCCCAATCCGGCCTCAAGGTTGCGCACAGCATGAAGCGCGATTGCGCCCAAGGTGCCAAAGCAGGCATCTTCATCGGCAACACCTTCGGGGACCGGTACTGCGAGATTACGCGGCACGACGTTCAGTTCGGCGTGATTGGCAAGACCCGCGCCGGCGATGGCAACCCGTTCCCCGACCCGGAAAACACCTTCCAGTCCCGCGCCGATAGCGATTACTTCACCCGTTGCAGAATAGCCGAGCGGCAACGGTTCGTCGAGCCGCGCCATAACCGTCTGGAAGGTCGCCTTCAGGCCGTCGCGCTTGGCCTTGTCGACGACTTTCTTGACCAGATCCGGACGTGCTCTGGCTTTTCCGGCCAGATTCTTTTTGGCGAAATCGACGACCATCCGCTCGGTACCCGCAGAAATCAGCGATGCGCGGGTGCGCACAAGAATATGACCGGCCTTGACCCCGGGTTCCGGGACGTCTTTCAGCGCCAGTTTGCCCGAACGCCTGCTTTGAATTACCTGCTTCATGCGTACTTTTACCCATATTTCCCCCTCATTTGCAAAGAATTGCCAGCCCAGTGCAAAGATATTTAGAGAACTGATTCCATTGAAAAAACTTTGTTGACGGGCGCTGGCGGGTTATGAAGCTGTCATGTGCGGATTATGTGCCCTTTATGCTTACGATAGCGATGCCCCGCCGGTTGACCGGGCGGAGTTGGAATCGATCAATGACGCGATGTTCCGGCGCGGCCCGGATGGTGAGGGAAGCTGGCTTTCAGATGATTACAGGGTTGGGCTGGCGCATCGACGTCTGGCAATCATTGACCTGAGCGACGCGGCGGCCCAGCCAATGACGATGACCGGGCGGGACGGGTCGGCACCACGTTACCACATCACCTATAACGGTGAAATTTACAATTTCCGTGACCTGCGCCGTAACCTTGAGCAGACCGGAATCACCTTTACGACCGAATCCGACACAGAAGTTATCCTCCGGCTCTATGAGCGCGAGGGCGCGGAGATGCTGGGGAAGTTGCGTGGCATGTTTGCCCTGGTCATCTGGGACAGTGTCGAGGAATCCCTGTTTCTGGCCCGCGATCCCTATGGCATCAAGCCACTCTATTTTGCCGATGATGGTCATACCTTTCGTGCCGCGTCGCAGGTCAAGGCATTGCTGGCTGGCGGGCGGATCGATTCCACGCCCAACCCGGCCGGTCATGCCGGATTCTTCCTGTTTGGCAGTGTGCCTGATCCGCATACCCTGTTTGCCGGGGTCAAGGCTCTGCCCGCCGGTCACTGGATGGAAGTCAGAAAAGACGGGAACCGGCGGACGGGACGGTTCTTTGATATCAGTAGCGTGCTGGCCGGAGCGCCGGAATCGACAGACGTTGATTTGCGTGAAGCGCTTCTCGACAGCGTGCGCCATCATTTTGTCGCCGACGTTCCGGTTGGTGTATTTCTGTCGGCAGGTCTTGATTCAACATCGATTACGGCACTGGCGGCGGAATGCCAAGGGGAGCAACTGCAAACGATTACCCTGGGGTTCGATGAATTTGGCGGTGACGCCAGAGATGAAGTGCCGTTAGCTGAACAGGTGGCCGCAGTATACGGCACGGACCAGCACACCGAACGGGTATCAAAAACCGATTTTGATGATGCGTTTGATGACATTCTGGACGTTATGGATCAGCCGTCGATTGATGGCGTAAACACCTTTTTTGTTGCCCGTACGGCCCGGCGAAATGGGTTGAAAGTGGCACTTTCCGGGCTTGGCGGAGACGAGTTGTTCGGCGGGTATGACAGTTTCAGGCAGGTGCCGGACATGGTTGGGCGTGTTGGCGCGGTTCCCGGATCAGCGGCAGTTGGGAAACTGTTTCGTAAATTGAGCGCGCCGTTTATGGGTTACCTGACATCGCCAAAGGCGGCAGGTATCCTTGAATATGGCGGCAGCTACGGCGGGGCTTATCTGTTGCGCCGGGGGTTGCTGATGCCCTGGGAGCTGCCGAAAGTCATGGATACTGACATGGCCCGTCAAGGCCTGCTTGATCTGGCTCCGGTGGCGATGCTGGACCAGGTTTCCCGGCCAATTACCGAACCGATGCGAAAAGTCGCCGCACTGGAAAGTGCTTTTTATATGCGTAACCAGTTGCTGCGGGATTCTGACTGGGCAGGCATGGCCAATTCGCTTGAAATCCGCGTGCCGCTGGTTGATCCGTTCCTTCTAAAAGCGATCCTGCCCTCAATCCTGAAGCCGGGCGGGTTGACAAAGCGTGACATGGCGATGACAGCGAAAACACCGTTACCCGATCAGGTTCTTGATCGGCAAAAAACCGGCTTCTTTATTCCGGTTGATCGCTGGCTTCGGGAGCGGAATTCGGGCAGCAAACAGGATCGCGGTTTGCGCGGTTGGGCAAAATCGGTTTACGCGTCTGCCAATTCGCTTTCGAAATAACGGATCGTTTTCCCAAGCCCTTCTTCGAGCTGGATTGTCGGCTCCCAGCCAATTGTTGTTCTAGCCAGTGTGATATCAGGCTGGCGCTGCATGGGGTCATCTTCGGGCAACGGTCTGGTGGCCAGCTCGGATGATGATCCGGTTAACCGGATCACGGCTTCGGCCAGCTCACGAATGGTAAATTCGCCGGGATTGCCCAAATTCATTGGCCCCGTAACATCGTCCGGTGCGGCCATCAGGCGGATGAACCCTTCAATCAGATCATCGACATAACAGAAGGATCGGGTCTGTTCGCCGTCGCCATAGATGGTGATCGGCTCCCCCTTCAGGGCCTGAACAATGAAATTGGAAACAACCCGACCGTCATTGGGATGCATTCTGGGGCCATAAGTGTTGAATATCCGGGCGACGCGAATGTTCAGGTTGTGCTGGCGCTTGTAATCGAAAAACAGTGTTTCGGCACAGCGCTTGCCTTCGTCGTAACACGATCTCGGGCCAATCGGATTGACGCTGCCGCGATAACTTTCCGGTTGCGGATGAACCTCCGGATCGCCATACACTTCGCTGGTCGACGCCTGAAAGATTTTTGATTTGGTGCGTTTGGCGAGCCCCAGCATGTTGATCGCCCCGTGGACCGTGGTTTTTGTCGTCTGCACGGGATCAAACTGGTAATGCACCGGAGAGGCGGGGCAGGCGAGGTTGTAAATTTCATCAACCTCGAGATAGAGCGGGAACGTGATATCGTGGCGCATCAGTTCAAAATGTGGCTGATCAAGCAGGTGCAGGATATTGTCACGGGTGCCGGTGAAATAGTTATCCAGACATATTACGTCGTGGCCGTCGTTGATCAGGCGTTCGCAAAGGTGTGAGCCCAGAAACCCGGCACCGCCGGTAACCAGAATGCGTTTTCGTGTCTGCATGAGTGCCTTCAGAAATTTGAGAATTGAACCGGAGGGCAGACTATCACCCGACAGCCATTCTGACAAAGCCGTTTCACGGATTTCAGGTGTGCAGGAAACGGGTTTTGTTACCCTCCAGAACAAGGCAGGTCAGACACCCCGACCGATAGGCTCCGGTATCAATGCCGATCCGGTTTATTTGTACATCGGGGCGGCGTTCCGGCGTGTGACCGTGGACAATAATTTTGCCAAAGTCCCGGGTCGATTCAAGGAACGGTTTGCGAATCCACAGCATATCGAATACGGACTGTTCGCCAATCGGTATATTCGGATGCAGGCCTGCGTGGACAAACAGGTAATCGCCGTTTTCGTATGTCAACTCAAGATTATCGAGAAACAGCCGGTGCGATAGCGGCAATCCGGATAAAAACGCAAGCCTTAAGCGCGCATGCTCTTCTTCGCTGGCATAGGCGTCGACGGCTGGAATGTCATAACTTTTCAGCGTTTGATGTCCGCCGTTCGATAACCATCTGGTCGCCGTCGGCTCACCGTCAAGAAATTGCATCAGGTCGTGTTCGTGATTGCCGAGCAGCCAGATATTATGAAACCCCGATAAGGGCCGGGTGCAGAAACGCTCAATCACCTGTTTGGCGTCCGGGCCGCGGTCGATGTAATCGCCAAGGTGAACGATTATGCGGATCAGTGACTGTCGGCTGTTTGCGTCCTGTTCAATCTTATCATATAGCGCGCGCAGCAAATCCAGCCGGCCATGGATGTCGCCGATGGCATAAACCACCGTGCCGGCCCTCACTTCGGGCAGGTTTCCATCAATTTCGGGGCGATGGAAATTTTGAATGGCTGCTGCTCCTTTACGATCCTTGTGTTTATAGGGTCCGTTTTCTGACGGGTTCTCAAATGTAAGTGTTTCTTTCTGTATTATATGCTGGTTCAGGGTAATCTGTTTTTAAAGTTTGTCGGGTATCTTTCGTGCGAGACTAGGGCAACTGTGTAAGCACCAGAATCGGGATTTTTAACACTATGGCGGAATGGGGCAGTTCAAGCACCAGCGCGGCGACGGGGTTCTCCACTTCTGAAGAATCCGTGCTGCTTGATCGCCTGAAGCGCATCGAAAACAATCCAGCTGGATATTTTGCCGTTCACGTTCACCTGTCCGATCTCCGCTCCAACAACAAACAGCCTCATTTTATCCAGATTGCCGCGCGCACGTTTGAAACCCTGCTGGAAAGCAATGACGCAGCGCTGTTTTCGCTCACCAACCTCGACCTGGTGTTGATTTGTCGCAATATCGCTGTCGACGAAGTGGATGTGGTGGTCGACCGGGCCCGGGCGCTGTTCAGTGAAGACCCGCTGGCGGAAATTGATGATTCCGGTTTCGAGGATAATTTTACAACATGGTATGATCTTTCCAGCACAGAGGATTATGCGTCTTTTTTCTCTATTGTCGCGGATCTGTCGCTGGAAGCGGAGCGCGCCGCGCAAGAGGCAATGCGCCGCAAAGATCAGGACAAGGCCAAGGGTGAGCCGCTGTCGCCGACCAACCTGTCCGATCTCAACAAAAAGCTGATGAGCATGCGCATTGCCGATCTGATCCAGCATCAGACCTGTCTTCTGGTGCGTGCGGGTGGGGGTGGAGAGGTTGTCTTTCGCGAACAGTTCATCTCGATGGGGAAGGTTCGTGAGCGGATTGCCCCGGAAACGGATTTTTTCGCCAACCCGTGGCTGTTTCAGTATCTGACAGAAAGCCTCGACCGGCGGTTGCTTGGCGTTTTGTCCGAACGCGAATACGATGATGAGTTCGAGCCGATCAGCATCAACCTGAACATCAGCACAATCCTGTCGCGGGATTTCCAGCGGTTTCACCGGGTTGTTGGCGACCACGCCCCTGACGTCGTGGTTGAGTTGCAGGTGATCGATGTCTTCGCCGACCCGAAAAATTATGGTTACGCGCGCGATTCCTTGCAGGAGCGCGGCTACCGCGTTCTTATTGATGGCCTGGATCCGTTGTCGCTGCAATTTTTTGATCCCAGTATTCTGCGCTCCGATTTTCTGAAAATCAGCTGGAGCAACGCGCTCCAGGACGATGGGTCTGATGATCGCGAGGCGGAAATCAGGGATATCGTTGCCCATGTCGGCAAGAGCAGTGTGATTCTGGCGCGTGTCGATACGGAAAAGGCGGTAAAATGGGGCCTGGCGCTCGGTATCAGCCGGTTTCAGGGCTTTTTTATCGACCGGCTGGCCGAGGTTATCGGCAACGGCAAACGATTGTAGAATGATGGATCAGGACTTGAACCGGAATGTGAATTGGAATTGGAAATCATGGCAGTAGCAGCCGAAAACCAGCGCAATTTGCCGAGTCAGGAAAACCTTCTGCTCGACTATATTCATCGTCTGGAAAGCCACAAACAGGATCGCAAGGTGGTGCATATGCACCTCTCAAGCCTGCGACCCTTCAATCGACGCGATCAGCATATCCGCACTGCCGCCGGCAGTTTTGATCCACTGGTATCGGAACTGCATGGTCAGATTTTCACGCTCAAGAATTCCGATATCTTTTTTGTTTTCAAAAAGGAATTCCTGCCGCAAACGGAAACGATTGTGCAGAAGGTCCGCTTCCTGTTCAGCGATGATCCGCTGGTCACCGAAGAAAACCCCAAGACCCCGCCTTTTGCCACCTGGTATGATGCCAACGATGATTTCGACACCATCCTCGGTCTGGTGCAGACCCTGGCCCAGGCCGAGCAGAAACGCCAATCCGTCGTTCGCGCCCGGATGGATTCCCGCGCCGCCCTGAAAGCCAAGCAGGAACAGGGCGAGCCGATGACCCCTGATGTTCTGGCCCGGCTTGAAACCGCGCTGACCCGCGCCGATCTCTCCAATCTGGTGCGCCGCCAGTTTATCTGCAATGTCGATTCCAAAATGGTTCCGACCCAGGAGTTCAGCGAACTTTTCATCTCGATCAAGGATTTGCGCGAAACCATCCTGCCCGGCGTCAACGTCACCGCCAACCGCTGGCTGTTCCAGCACCTGACGGAAACGCTCGATAAACGGATGCTGTCGATGCTGACCAAGACCGACAGCATATCGATCTCCGGCGAAATCAGTTTCAACATCAATATCGCGACGGTTCTGTCACATGAATTCCAGTCGTTTGACGACAACATCTCGGCCTCACGCCGGGGCTCGATGATCATCGAGCTGCAAAAGGAAGACATGTTCGTCAATCTGTCATCGTATCTTTTCGCCCGCGAATTCCTGCAGGAAAAAGGCTACCGCGTCTGTCTCGACGGACTGTCGCTGGAAGCGATCCAGATGCTCAATCTGGAGCGGCTTGGCGTCGATATCTGCAAGCTGGTCTGGCATCCGGAACTGGTTGACGGTGGCGAGCCGGTTCACGACGCCCTGACGCGGCTGGTCAAGCAGACGGGCAAACGGATGATTGTCATGTGCCGCTGCGACAACCGCGAAGCTGTCGATTTCGGCCGCTCTGTCGGGATCAGCCATTTTCAGGGCCGCTACGTGGAAAACCTGATCGCCGAAGACGGCCGCCGCCGCGAACTGCTGCGCCTGAAACGGCGGATCGAACGGAATTAGGGTTATTTATTTTCCACAAATGCGTCGTCGCGAATGAATCCATTCGCTCGGGATTTGTTTTGGTGCAAATCCGGGAAAGATCGGTTTTTATAGGTATTTTTCCGATAAAGTTCCATAAAACGGGAAAAGACCCGTATCCGGATAGGCAACACACCGCTGTGGGCATGGGGGTGAAAGTTCCAACGGGAGAAACGCTCTTTAGCCGCGCTATCGCGCTTGACCCCCCCTAACCCTTGCATGTTTGATCTGCATGTTTTTCAGCGATGAAGGATATGCAGACAGAGGGATTATCGCGATAATCCCTCTGTCTGGCGGGCTGGGCCGTTCCTGGCCTTGGCGATGAAGCGCCGTGGGGGAGCTTGGCCGGTCCGC
>JAJFIJ010000325.1 GCA_021775105.1 Rhodospirillales bacterium
GAAACCTGTCTTGATGCCGTTGCAGATGGCGTCGAAGCGGCAGTGATCAGTGACGGGCGTGTGCCGCATGCGATTCTTGTTGAGCTTTTTACGGCTGGCGGTGCCGGCACGCTGATCACATCGGAATAGAGCGCGTTCCGCAGGTGGTTTTTACTCGGAAATCACCTCGAATTGCCATTCCAGATCACCCTCGCTTAAGGGGTATTCGACACCGGACGCTTTCAGGATTTTACCGTCATCAAGTTTGGCAATGTCACGCTGGATAAGTTCTGCCGTTTTGGCGCCGAGTTCCGCCTTCCAGGCGGCGGCGACAATGCCCTTTGCGGCTTTGTCACGAAACACCTTTTCCATGACGATGGGCCGCAATTCCGTGCGGAGTGCCAGCGCGGCAATGACAAATTCCCGCTGTCCCTTTTTGACCGCCGCAAGAATGTTGGACTCCTGTAATTCGTTTATGGATTGCAGTTTTGTGACTTCAGCGAAAGCCGCTTCCAGCGGTGTTTCAACGTCTTCATCAATGGTTTTGGCATCAGGGTCGTCGATGCGTTTTTCAACAACGGCCCGGATTTCCTTGATCATTTCCGGTGAGAAATCGACACGCATGGTCAAATCGTTCAACAGGTTCTGGGCAACAAAGGAAGCCAGTCTTTTGGCGGACCCCAGAGACAGCAAGGGTCTGGCGATAAGGGGCGAATGCCAGCTTTCTACATCGGTCGCCTGATCAATGACCTTGTCCAGGGTCTCTTCGCGAATTTGTGCGCTTTTGTTGGCCAGCAGCAGGCCGACAGCCTCCACATCAGATGTTTCGACCAGCGCATCAACCACCGATTCCGGAACATTCGGACGCTTGGATATGGCGCAGAGCTGTCCGGTCGCTGTGCCGTGCGTGATGATTTCAAGCAGGTCTTCATCGGTAAGAACCGGTGAAAATTCAAGAACCGGTCCGGAAACGACAATTTCTGCATCCCAGGCAAGATGGCGAATGACTTCCGGGGGCGCACCGGCCACATCCTTCAGGGTTTCTGAAATGATCTGGCGCACCTGGGTAACCTGATCTCGGGTCAGGATTTCCAGCGCCTGATACGCCATTGCCTTGACCTTGTCCTGATCTCCGGCGTCAAGGTGTGGCGCGATTCGGGCAATTTTTTCCGCAAGTTCACCACGTACCCTGTCATCGTCGTCTGTCGCCAGACGCAAGTCCGCCTGGTGGGGAGCGGATTCGTTTTTGGCAATGGCTGAACGAACCTCTGGAGAAGGGTCGTCGGTCAGGTAATACAGAATCTCGGGTTTGGTATCCTTGCGGTCAGCCAGTTCGCGGCGTATATCCGGGTCATCGTGGCGGGCAAGCTCTCTTGCTTCTTCGTAAGTGAGTTCCTTACCTTCGCCGCCTTTCAAAAATCGATCCAGTAGTTTTTTCATTGTCTGAGATGTCGTTCCTTAACTGCTCTGGCTGGCCAGTTTGGCATAAAAACCAATTTGCCAATGTGCATCATCATCACTCATCACCGGCTCATCGCCATCAGGTTTGATAACTTCAGTCGGGGCAATTCGACCCATGCGTTGCTGGATTTTTACGATTAATTGAGGCGGAAAATTTGCGACCACGCAAAGCCCGACAATACCTTTGGCGCTTTTTTCAGAGAAAATTTTCTGCGCGGTGGAAATATCGCATTTGGTTCTGACGATCAGAGCTGCCAGCACGAACCCGTAATCCTGTGATTCAAGTGCGCGATTGATCACATCGACGGACAGGCCGCCTTTTGAATAGATTGCCATGACGTTTTTGATCGGCAGGTCGGCGCGCAGGAAATCCTGTGAACCGGGTGGGTCAATTTCAAGTTCGACGCCGCCGCCATTCAGCTGATTGCCAAGCATGTTTGTGATCAGTTCATCATTTTCGTCATCATCAAGATCATCGCGGGACTCCAGTTGCTTGACGAGATCATCGGCGACAAAGTTCGATAAATGATCAACCGCATTGCCGGACAGAACCGGTCGGCCACAGATAGGGGCATGCCAAAGTTCGACGTTTTCCGCACGTTCCACAAGATTATCCAGCGTAGCCTCGAGAATTTGTGCGCCGTGATTGGACAATAAATCAGTAATTGCGCTGACATCGTTGGTATCAACAATAGCGTCACTGACCCGTTCGTGAACGACCTCGCGGCGGGAAATGAAATTGAGGCTTCCTGGCGCGTGGTTTGAATCAATAATCTCGATCAGGTCGTCTTCATTGAGGACGGGAGAATGTTCAAGAACCGGCCCGCAGACTTCGAGCTTGGAATCCGTCGCCAGTGTCTTGATGACGTCGGCGGGGGCATGAGGTGAACCTTTAATCGAATCCGCCAGAACTTCGCGTACATCGGGAACCTGATCATTGGCGAGAATTCGCAATGCCTTGTTCGTTGCCGCCCTGGTCTTCGAATTTGTTTTTGTTTTGCCAGCCGGGTCTCTGGCTATTTTTCCGGCGAGATCTGAGCGAACGCCTGCATGGCCGTCCTGGGCCAGCAACAACGATGCCTGTCCGGGCGCAACCTCGTTCTGAGCGACGGTACGCCGGACTTCGGGGGCAGCATCCTCGGCAAGAAAATAAAGAACCTCAGCCGGCACATCCTCACGTCGGGCTAACGCCGCACGGACTTCGGCGTCCTGGTGAGAGGCAAGCGTCTTGGCTTCTTCGTAGGAAATTTTGTCGGCGTTCATGTTTCTGTTTGTGTCCTGCATTCAATTTGCCCAAGCACCGGCAGGTCAGGTAGACGCATTCGATTTCGGCGGCGGTGCGATCAAGAATCCACCCTTGCCTGCCTTTTTTACGCCATACATGGCAGCATCAGCCCGTGAAACCAGGTCCTGGAAGGATTCCTGTTCAGCGGGATCATATACTGCCACACCAACGGACAGGCCCAGCGGCTTATCTTCCGAACCTGAAAATTCTGCAAGCTTGGTACTGGCTTTCTTCAAAGCTTCGGCTCTGGCTGGTGTCGCTTCGGCAGGAATACCATCAAGCCACATCGCAAATTCGTCACCGCCCAACCGCGCGATCACGTCTCCGGGGCGGGTGAATTCCATCAGCATGTCACGCAACATCATGATCGCATCGTCACCAGCCTGATGGCCACGCACGTCATTGACCAGTTTGAAGTTGTCCATGTCGACATAAAACAGGGCCGCTGTTTCCCGGTTGCGTTTCAGACGTGCGACGCGTCGTGGCAGTTCTTCTTCGAAAAAGGCGCGCCGGTTAAGCAATCCGGTCATGCTGTCGGTGCGCGACAGGGCAACGATACGTTCATGATTGGCGATTTGTTCGTTGGCGATTCCCAGTTGATTGGCGACGTCACTGAGAAGGATCTGGAAATCATCATCCCACGGTTCGGTATCTGTCGACCGCCAGATACTGATCGCGCCGTTGATGGTTTTCCTGTACTGGGTTGCCGCAGTCAGCACATGCCAGCCCTGCGCCTCGAAGGATACAACTTCGCCATTTGCCTGTAGATCGTGGATTTTTTCCTCCAGAGTCTCGTCGGCACCCGGATTGCCAAACTCGGCGGCGACAATATAGGTGCCGGGCGTGGACTGGCGGTGGATGCGGCAACCGGTCACTTCAAGTGCACGGGTAACGGCCGTGGCTGCAGCTGTCAGCATGTTTTCCGGTTCAAGTTCGTCGCGAATCATCGAGACGATGTACCCCAGAATCTGTTCGCGATGACGTGCCCGGGCAAGAGCGGCCTCACTCTGTCGTTCTGCCGTGACATCCCGGCATACACCGCGCGTACCGCTCCAGGTTTCCGTCCCGTCCTGTTCAACAAACAAGGGCACGCAGGACAGCATCATGCAGGCTGTCTCGCCGTCTTTCCGTTTCATCCACAGCTCGACATCTTCCAGTGGGCGTTTGGAACAGAAAGGAAGAGGTGTGTAGCTTTCCGGATCGACGACAAATTCAGCTGCGGGGCGATCAATTAATTCTGCGGGCTGGTAGCCGATGGCCCCCTTGGTGGAGACAAACATGAAAGAACTGTCCGAAGACGTCTCCCAGGAAAAATCACTGGAAACTTCAACCAGATCCTTGTAGCGCTGACGCGATTCAACAAGGGCGCTCCGAAGGTTCTTGTCCATGGTCTGGTCACGGGCCAAAACCAGCAGGCGCTCGGTATCAACCGGGACCACGGTCAGTTCCAGACTGATTTCACCTTTTGAACTTTGCAAAGCAACGCTGCCTGCGGCAACCGTGCCAACGCCAATGGCTTTGGCAACCAGCTCCTTGATCTCCGGAACGGCACCGTGGGAAATCAGGGTTTCGAGACCAGCACCTTTCGGGTTGGCACGAATGACATCACTATCCTGCGAGACAATTACCGCAGCTCCGGGATATCCTGCCAGCAGGACTTCATCCCTGTCGGCCTTGCCGATATAGCTGGTGCTGTCGCTGTTCGTACTGTCGCCCATCAACTGATTGTCCTACCCTGG
This sequence comes from Rhodospirillales bacterium, assembly GCA_021775105.1. Taxonomy (GTDB): domain Bacteria; phylum Pseudomonadota; class Alphaproteobacteria; order Rhodospirillales; family Casp-alpha2; genus JAJFIJ01. The sequence continues at coordinate 4,465 of JAJFIJ010000325.1, forward strand.
CTGAGCCTGCTCGCCTGATTTCCGCCCGATAGTTCAGGTCTTTTTATTTGTCGACATACTAAAAGATGATATCCGGCTTCACCAGCCTGCAATTCACCGGTTTTTAATGTAGCTTTATGCCATTCGACCCGCCATATATTGGTGAACCCGCCACACCAACGGAAATTTTGCGTGATTATGGATATTTCGGCCCCCGCCGCCCTGAAAACAGATGAGATCGAACGGATCGAAACATGGATTTTCGATCTCGATAATACGCTCTATCCGGCCTCATCCAGGCTGTTCGACCAGATCGACAGAAACATGACCAATTTTATCATGGTGCACCTCGATCTTGACTGGGACGCGGCCCACAAACTGCAAAAATCGTTTTTCCGCGAACACGGGACAACAATGCGTGGCCTGATGAGCAATCACGGGACCGATCCGGAAGAGTTCCTTGAGTTTGTCCATCAGATAGACCTTTCCGCGATCCCGCCGGATCCGGACCTTGACCGGGCGCTTGAACGCCTGCCCGGTCGCAAGGTGATTTTTACCAACGGCACGACAGCCCATGCCAGCAACGTCACCGGTCATCTCGGCATTGACCGTCATTTTGATGCAACGTTTGATATTATCGACAGCGATTATATCCCCAAACCGGACACCGGCGTTTATGCCAAAATGGTGAGCGACCTGAAGATCAACCCGGATACCGCGATCATGTTCGAAGACATGGCCCGCAATCTCGTACCGGCGGCCGACATGGGCATGACCACGGTCTGGGTCCGCACCGACGTTCACTGGGGAATTGACGGATCAGACGGCGATCACATCGACCACATCGCCGAAGACCTCGGCCAGTGGCTGGGCGGACTGGTGCGGAGGTAATTCCCCATATTGACACCTCGCTCGCCGTGGACCATCTTCGCCGGGATTTTACCACTTTGACATTTAACTTTTCTGAACACGGGCCTGAACATCATGACCGATTTACAAAACGCCATAGAAAACGCATGGGAAAACCGCGACGGCATTGCCGTTGATACCAAGGGGGAAACCCGCGACGCCGTTGAATCGGCGCTTGATCTGCTCGATTCCGGCAAGGCTCGCGTAGCCGAAAAAATCGATGGGATCTGGCAGGTCAATCAGTGGCTGAAAAAAGCCGTATTGCTGTCGTTTCGCATTTACGACATGGCGCCGATTTCTGGCGGCCCGGACGGCGCCGTGTGGTTCGACAAGGTGCCATCCAAGTTCCTCGGCATGGATGACGCGGCATTCAGGGAAGCCGGATTCCGCGCTGTGCCCAACTGCACCGTGCGCCGCTCCGCCTATATCGGACCGAACGTTATTTTGATGCCGTCTTTTGTGAACCTCGGGGCCTATGTCGATGAAGGCACAATGGTCGACACCTGGGCGACGGTCGGGTCCTGCGCGCAGATTGGCAAACATTGTCATCTTTCCGGTGGCGTCGGCATCGGCGGGGTGCTGGAGCCGTTGCAGGCCGGGCCGGTGATTATTGAAGACAATTGCTTCATCGGTGCACGTTCGGAAGTCGTCGAAGGTGTTGTCGTCGAAGAGGGCTGTGTCATCGCCATGGGCGTGTTCATCACTGCCTCGACCAAGATCATTGACCGCGAAACGGGCGAGGTGTTTATCGGTCGTGTGCCAGCATATTCGGTTGTTGTGTCAGGCAATATGCCCGGTAAACCATTGCCCGACGGCACGCCGGGACCGTCACTTTACTGCGCTGTCATCGTCAAGCGCGTCGATGCCCAGACACGATCAAAAACCTCGATCAACGATCTGCTGCGGGACTGACGGGCTGTGAGCCAGCCCGTTGATCACGATCCGGTTCACCTGTCTCAGGACTTGATCCGCTGCCCCAGCATCACGCCGGTTGATGAAGGGGCGCTTGACGTTTTGCAGGCTTATCTCGAGGCGTTGGGTTTTTCCTGCCATCGTCAGGTTTTTTCTGAAAGCGGCACCCCCGACATTGACAATCTTTATGCGCGGATTGGCGACGGTTCCCCCCATATCTGTTTTGCCGGTCATACGGATGTCGTTCCGGTTGGTGATATCGACGACTGGACAGTTGACCCCTTCGGTGCCGAAATCAGGGATGGGCAGCTGTTTGGCCGTGGTGCGTCAGACATGAAATGTGCAATTGCCTGTTTTGCTACGGCGGCGGCGCGCCTGCTCGATAAACGGGACGGCAACCTTCCGGGATCGATCAGTTTTCTGATCACCGGCGATGAAGAAGGTCCGGCCATCAACGGAACGATAAAGATGCTGGACTGGCTGACTGAACAGGGCGAGGCGCTGGATCATTGTCTGGTTGGCGAACCGACAAGCGCCGACAAGCTCGGCGACATGGTCAAGATCGGTCGCCGCGGGTCGATGAACGCGGCAATTGAGGTTTATGGCACCCAGGGGCATTCCGCCTATCCACAACTGGCGGACAATCCGATCCCGAGATTGCTTGATTTCCTGAACGCCGTGAACAGTGAAGAGCTCGATGCCGGGACCGAACATTTTCCGGCGACCAATCTGGAAATCACCACAGTGGACGTCGGCAACCCGGCAACCAATGTCATCCCGGCAACAGCGAAGGGGCGGGTCAATATTCGTTTCAATGATACCCATAGCGGCGACAGCCTGAGCGCCTGGTTGCAGCAGCGCCGACTTGAACTGGCCGGTGACAGTGACATGAGCATCACTGTTTCCGGCGAAGCGTTCCTGACGCCGCCCGGCAGGCTGAGCGACCTGATCGCGTCGGCGATCAGGGATGTCTGCGATGTTGAACCGGATCTCAGCACCACCGGCGGCACGTCGGATGCCCGGTTTATCAAAGATCATTGCCCGGTCGCTGAATTTGGCATGTTGAATGCAACAGCGCACAAGGTTGATGAACATGTCAGCATCGATGAAATCGTCATGCTTGCTGATGTTTATGAGACGTTTCTGGACGGTTACTTCGAGGCCGCCTGATGGCGCCCCTTGCTGAAATCCTGAAATCCCTTTACGGCGCTTACCGGCTGGCCCGGTTTGCGCCGGATGGTCTAACATATTTCAATTTCACGCCGGTCGGTTTCTTTCGCTCATTTACCGCCGCCGCCCTCGTCGCTCCATTTTTCCTGGCCTTGCTGGTCGGCTGGTTTGCGGCCAGTCAGGACCCGCCAAACTTTGCCCGTTACCTGACCCTCGAAACCATCTCCTTTGTCATTGCCTGGTGTGCGTTTCCGTTGATTATGGAAGGGCTGTCGCGTTCGCTGGACCGGCGCGACAAATATATTCAGTTCGTCGTCGCCTACAACTGGGCCATGGTGCCGCAGAACGTGATTTATATATCGATCATTGTTCTTGGTTATCTCGGCATTTTGTCTGAAGGCACAGCCAATGGTCTGGCCCTGATCGTGCTGATCTGGAGTCTTGCCTACACGGGATTTGTTGCCCAGATCGCGCTTGATGTTCGACCGGTCACCGCGGGCGGCATTGTGGTGATGGATTTTCTGCTCAGTCTCTGTATCGAACTGTCAATCAATTCACAGACCTAGCAGGCTGCTAGACTTCTGTGCCACCCATTCCGATCATCTGCTTGACCGGTTCAATGAAGTCGTTCCAGTCGAACCATACGGCAAACGCACCGGCACCGATCAGGAACAATAGTTTGGGTGATGTAATCAATCCCATGATATTGAGAAGGAGGCCGAGAAATCCCCACACCGCTTGCCCGGTGAACAGTGCGATAAGTGAGCACAGGAATCCAAGTGGCACAAAAATAAACCCGAACGTGAAAATGCCAAGGAACCCGAAGGCAACGGCGAACCAGCCCATGACAGGTTTTTTTTCGGGTTGCCGCGCATCCGCACTGTTGGGGTCAAGGCTCAGGGGAATTTGTTCCATAATGGCCTCATATATAATGGTCGGAACCCGTTGATACAACCGCGCTCAGTATCCGACTTCTGTCAGGTACAGCGCGTGTGCTGGTGCCGTCGGACCTCCGGCCCTACGGTCTTTGGCCTCCAGGGCAGCTTTCAGATCGTCAGCCGACCATTTGCCTTCGCCAATCAGTCTCAAGGTGCCAACCATGTTGCGGACCTGATGATAAAGAAAAGAACGCGCCCGGGCGGTCACGCGAATATCGGCCCCGTCAAAGGTGACATTCAGTTCGTCGAGGGTCTTGACCGGTGATTGCGCCTGACAATAGGTGGCACGAAAAGTAGAAAAGTCATGTTTGCCCAGCAAAACCTGGGCCGCGTCGTGCATGGCTTTTGCATCCAGCGGCACCGGCACCCACCATGAACAATCGCGCTCTATGGCCAGCGGCGCACGCCGATTGGTAATGCGGTAAAGGTATCCCCGATGGGCCGCATCGAAGCGGGCATTAAAATCGGGTCCGGTTTCTTCAGCCCCCAGAATGGCAATGGGGTGCGGGCGCACCAGATTATTCATGGCGTCACGGATGGTGTCAGTCGTCCAGTCTTTTGACAGGTCGAAGTGAGCAACCTGGGCCATCGCATGCACACCCGCATCCGTCCGCCCGGCACCCTGGACAGCCACCTGCTCTCCACTGAAATTCGCGATCGCTTCTTCCAGCACCTGTTGGACGCCAAGACCATTGTCCTGGCGCTGCCAGCCGACAAATGGCTTTCCGTGATACTCAATTGTTATTCGATACCTTGGCATGGAGACGGTTTTAGCCGGTAAGGCGCGATGGATCGATGTATAAAATCGATAATCCAGTTTAATTTTGATACATCTGTTCACCTGCGGTTAATGTGGTTTTGGGATTTTATCTGGTTTCTATAGGGTTTTGGTGACAAATTCAGGCTGAAAAATTCAATCTGGGACAAAAAGAGAGATTTTCAATTTCTGAAGAAATCCGTGATAGTGATCGGGATTCGCTGCATATTCTGCCTCTTGCGATCCTGCCTATTGAGACGTCGGCGCTTCGACGCGCGCGCCTGATCAAGAATGTGCGCCTGAAAAGTGTGATCGAATTGTTTGTCGATGAAGATGCAGGTAGCGGACAGCTGGAAGTCGAAGATTTGGTAAATGAGTTCGGCTGGAGTCCGGCAGACCCGCCCGATGACCTGATCATGCTGCGCAAGCTGGCCTATCTGCCGAGCTATGACGTTTACAGTCTGCGGATCAGCTTGCGTAATCACGGTATAGATATTGAGGACAATAACGCGCTCAAACTGTCCAAAACCAAAACCTCGCAACTCAACGAATACATGACCGACTTCACCCGCCCACTGATCATGCAGATTTATGGCGATGACGAGGTCGATGTCCAGAATTTTGAAGATGTGATCAAACTGTTCCGCGATCCTGACGTCAAAAAGGCGATTGCCAAAATTCAGGTGATGTCGCAAAAACTCGGCATTAACCCGGAAGATATTCCGAAATTCATGGAAGATTACGGCGATATCTTCCTGTCGCTTTCGTATTATCGTGATTGTCTCGACTCGATTGAGCCAATCATCACGGAATTTCTGGATGCCATGAATGAATTGAAAGGCAATTATCAGTTCAAGACGGACCAGAATCTGATGAACACCATCAAGATGATTGAAGCCACAATCAACGAACACATGGCGGCAGTCACAGGCCGCTTTGAAAATTTTGAACGCGGAACGAAGTATATGTGGGACAATATTTCCGCCGAGCGTTTCCACAAGGTCGAACAGTTGATTACCGGGTACCACACGTCAATTGGCGGCGTGCTTTGTGCGCTTAGCGTAAAGATGGAAGCCTGGGCAAGACTGTTTCCCAACAAGGATGCGGGTGGTCCCGGCAGGCGTTCTGAATTCATTATGTCTGAAATGAAGCAGGGTATTGAGAACATAGAGAAAATGGAAGACGCAGGGCCGATGTTGGCGGCGCTGGGAAATTAACCAAGCCGGGTTCCCTTGCCGAGCGGAAATCCTCTGAGAAAATCTTCGACATTCAATTTTTGTTTGCCCGGACGTTGCAGGCAGGTCGGGCGAATGGCCCCGGTCCCGCAGGCGATCAGCAGTTTTTCATCAACAATCGTGCCGGGCTGGTCGGAGGGTGTCGCCGGGGTTTCCGCAACCGCGCTCAAGACCTTGATTTTCTCACCCTGACAGTCAAACCACACACCGGGCCAGGGGTTGAATGCACGAACCTTGCGTTCCAGTTCAACAGCGCTCCGGTTCCAGTCCATCGCGCCTTCAGATTTCACCAGCTTGTGTGCATAGGTGATCCCCTGATCGGGTTGGGGTTGCGGCGTCACGGTGCCATCAACCAATCCTTCAAGCGCCGGAACAATCAGCCTGGCCCCAAGAATGGACAACCGGTCATGAAGTTCCGATGCCGTCGTTGTGCCGGTGATCGGGGTCTCTTCCCTGAGCAACACCGGGCCGGTATCCAGTCCTTCGTCCATTTGCATGATGCAAACCCCGGATAGGTTGTCGCCCGCCAGAATCGCCCGGTGAATGGGCGCCGCACCCCGCCAGCGTGGCAGGAGCGAGGCATGGACGTTGACACAGCCTTTGTTTGGCGCCTCAAGGACGGGCTTTGGCAGGATCAGGCCATAGGCAACCACGACGGCAATATCCGCTTTCAAAGCCTGAAAGTCGATGATCGTCTCCGGGGCCTTGAACGACGTCGGGATGCGCACTTCGAGCCCATGCTCCAGCGCATAGGCGTGGACCGGGCAAGGGTGTTCTTTCTGGCCACGCCCGGCGGGCCGTGGGGGTTGTGCATAGACGCAGACAATATCGTGCCCGGCATCGATCAGGGCGGCAAGAACCGGTACTGAAAATTCAGGACTGCCCATAAAAACGGTTTTCAGCGATGTCATTGTTTGTCGACCTCGGCTTTGGACCCGTCTATTTCTGGGCCAGTTTTTTCGCTTTTGTCAGCTTGCGCAGGATCATATTGCGCTTCAGGGCGGAAACGTGATCAACAAACAGAATGCCATCCAGATGATCCATTTCATGCTGAATACAGGTGGCAAGCAGGTCGTCGGCTTCCAGTTCGCACGCAACGTTGTCGCGGTCAAGATAGGTGACCCGGATTGCTTCGGGCCGAACGACTTCAGCGTAGTGTTCGGGCAGTGACAGACACCCCTCTTCATGGGGGCGATCATCATCCGACAGCCAGGACAGTTCAGGATTGGCCATGCAAACCGGGTTGCGCTCTTCATCTTCGGAGGTCACATCGACGACAATGACACGGCACGACTCACCGACCTGGGGTGCCGCCAAGCCGATACCCGGGGCATCGTACATGGTTTCAAGCATGTCATCCATCAATTGGCGGATGCCGTCATCAACCGACTCCACGGGTTTGGCCTTGATTTTCAGTCGGGGATCGGGGGCGATGACGATGGGCAGGATGGTCATAAGGGTACGGCTTTAAAATATCTGTCTTGTTGGCTCTGCACATAGGATTTTTGTGCCCGTCAGTCAAGACCGACGCCCCCTTGTCGCCGGTCGACAAGCAAGTATAGTCTGGTCCGGAACATCGGAGAGGACCGGAAGGCATGATCTGGCAAAGCGCGCTTGGCATTGTATTTTTCACCGGGCTGGCGTGGGTCTTGAGCGAAAACCGTGCCCGCGTATCGTGGAAAATCTGCATCGCCGGTCTGGGTTTGCAGTTGGTGTTCGCCCTGCTGCTTTTGAAGATTTCGTTTGTCCAGACGGGTTTTCTCAATCTCAATAGTGTCGTCACCGCCTTGCAGGATGCAACGAAGGCTGGCACGTCATTTGTTTTTGGCTATATCGGCGGTGGCCCCCTGCCATTCAGCGAAGCTTATCCCGGTGCCAGTTTTACCCTGGCCTTTCAGGCATTACCGCTAATTCTGGTGGTCAGCGCCCTGTCGGCACTGTTGTTTCACTGGCGGGTTCTGCCGCTTGTTGTCCGTGGGTTTTCAATCGTGCTGGAAAAAACCCTTGGCGTCAGCGGGGCCAGCGGTTTCGCGGTTGCCGCCAATATTTTCGTCGGCATGGTCGAAGCGCCGTTGCTGGTGCGCCCTTATATCGCCCGGCTTTCGCGACCCGATCTGTTCATGGTGATGACAGCGGGCATGGCGACGATCGCCGGCACGATGATGGTACTCTATGCCAGCGTACTTGGCGGAACGGTTGATAATGCACTCGGTCATATCCTGACGGCATCTTTGATTAGCGCGCCAGCGGCGATCATGGTTGCCCGGTTGATGGTGCCGGGAGACGACGGGGCGGGTCAACCGGTTTTTGAAGTGCCCCGACAATACGCCAGCACCATGGACGCCATAACCAGAGGCACCATCGACGGCGTACAGTTATTGATCAACGTCATCGCCATGCTGATTGTCATGATTGCGCTGGTCAGTCTGGTTAATGTGCTGTTTGGCCTGCTCCCTGACGTTGCCGGAGCCAGCCTGTCTCTTGAACGGCTGCTGGGCTGGATCATGACGCCCTTCGCCTGGCTGCTGGGCGTGCCGTGGGAAAAGGCGGCGATCGCCGGGCAGTTGCTGGGCATGAAAGTCGTGCTGAACGAATTTATCGCCTATCTGGAACTGGCGAAAATGAGCGATGATGTGCTCGACTCGCGGTCGCGGATGATTCTCGTCTACGCGCTTTGCGGATTTGCCAATCTCGGCAGTCTCGGCATCATGATCGGCGGCCTCCTTTCGATTGCCCCTGATCGGCGCGACGACATCCTCAGCCTCGGGCCGAAATCAATCGTCTCCGGGGTCATCGCAACGTCGCTGACCGGAGCCGTTATCGGGGTTTTGTATTAACGTTTGACCCGCACCCGGTAGGTGATTTCCATCTTGCCCTTTGCCGGAACGTCGAGGGTCCACTTGGCGCGATTGTTGTCGCGCTGGTGTGGCGCGCTCTCCTCCAGAACCTTCCAGTCGCCGCTCATGGCTTCAAGGAGCGAGACATTTTCGGTGTTGTCGCCGCCGTTGGCGATTTCAATACGATAGGCCATTTCGAAGATATTGCGGCCAAGACCTTCGCGTTGATAGGCGGTTTGATGGCGGGTGACCGTGACATCAAAAGCCCGTCCGGCGGAAATTGACGCTTTCGAGCCGACCGGCAGATCGTTCAGATAATCCTCACCCAGAAACTGGGTCCGCCCTTTGGCATCTTTCCCGTAAATCCGGGCGATGCCACCGGGGATCGGTTGGCCCGGCCCGGCTGTTTTGTCATTGTTCAGGGTCAGGCGGATCGCCGGATGGATCGGGCGGGGCGTACCGCGGAGTTGGGCAAACGGATTGGTATGCGTTTCGCTGATCAAATGACGTTCAATCGGCAAGGCGGCTGAACGCAGCAGGGAAACCTGTTTCACCCGACTGTCTTCAAGATCAAGCTGGCCTTGCAGGGTATACAAATGAAATCCGCCAAGCGATTGACGCTGCGGAGGCGCGCCAGCGTCGGCCATCATCGGTGCGGCTTCCGATTTCAACATCCGCACCGCTGTCGCCTGCGGACGAAGAGCAGCCGGGGACCGGCGCTGCACATTACCAGCGACGAGCTGAATTTCAGCATCCCTGATTGCAAAACCGGAATTGTTGATCAGAGACGCGCGGCTTTCCAGGTTTGCTGAGGTGTTCCGGCCATCAAGCTCCAGCGTATGATGGGCTTTCCAGGAGAACCCGTTACTCAGATAACGAAGCGAGATATCGGCTTCGCCCGCTTTGGCGGCCGTGCCAACAATCCGGTAAACGGGATCAGCGTGAAGGCTGGGCGGAATGTCGGGAAAGACGATACGACCCGGTACGGATGTCTCGATCTGTCCGTCGATTCGCAATATTATGCCCTGTCGGACAGAAATCAGCTCTGCATCCAGTTGGGTTTCTTCGCCGGTTTGCGGATTGGTCCGCATCACCCGGACGTGTTTGCCGACGTGCGCTTTCAATAATTCCCGCTGGTTCAGATTGTCTGCAAGATAACCCTGTTCGCTGATCAGAAATTTGCCACCTGACCCAACGCGGGCGCTATTATCAATCATTCCCGGACTGATATCCAGAATATTTAACGTGTTGATTCCTTTCTCTAAATTCGTTCTTCGGCGATCATCAATCAGGGCCATGTCGTTCGCGTAGAGGGTCAGGCGCATCCCGGTTCGAAGATTATCGCTGACTTGCCCGGAGACAGCGAAGGCGGGTGCGGAGCTGATCAGCACGGATAGGGCGAGACCGGCCAGCAACTGTCGTTTCATGAAATCAACCTTTCTTGTCATCGTCACATATCAGCGTGAGTTTGCGTTTCCCCACCCGCTGGGGCAAGTTTCTAGTCAGCAATTATGGCGGTGACATGGCATCAGTCTGATGGAATTTATCAAAACGGACCCAATAATGACACTCGCGATTGCCGGTGGACTGGCCGTGCTGGTGATCGCCGTCCTTGTGACCTGGGGTCAGGGTCTGAAAAGACGTATCGATGAGCTGACCCGGAGCAGCGAAACCTCGGTGCAATCGCTTGATCTGGAACTGGACAGTTTGCGTAGCGAAACCCAGCGCATGGCTGTTGAGCACGCTGAAGCAACAACCAGACTATCCGCAGAACAAACCGCCCACCAGTTGGTCAAAAATGAAAATGCCACTCTGACAGGCGAACGGGATTCCCTGCGCCAGCAATTGTCGGAAGCCGATGTGCGGCTGGAACGACTGAGAACCGAACTGCAAAAGAATCAGGAATCGCATGAAGAACGCATGCGCGATCTGGACCTGATGAAAAAGCAGGCCATCGAAGCGGCCAACGCCGGCGCGCTCGATTCGGCCAGCAAAATGTCATCAAAGCTGCTTGATGATCACAAGCGCCAGACCAGCGAGGCAAAAAAGGAATCCGAAGCCCGGGTCAAAGAGACGACAGAGCAATTGGTTAACCAGATTACCGAAGTCGGTAAAACCATCCATGCTCTGAATTCGGATGTCGAGACCAATCGCGGGACCATGGAAACGGTGATGCGCGCCCTCTCCAGTCCCGGTGGTGCCGGGCAATATTCTGAAATCGGACTGGAAAATACCCTGACCTCATTCGGTCTGGTCAAGGATCGGGACTTTGTCATCCAGCAGCAACTGGAAGGCAAACGCCTGCGACCGGATGCCATGGTCTTCCTGCCCGGCAATACGGTGCTGGTGATTGACAGCAAAGCGTCGAAGTTTCTGCTTGATCTGGCTGAAGCGGAATCGGAAGAGGCTGAGGCCTCAGCGTTAACCAATCTGGGGCGCACCATGAATACCCACCTTAAATCGTTGTCGGATAAAAATTACAAAGCCGAAGTGATTTCCGGGTATCGCGAATCAGGTCGTCAGGGTGACGCGCCACGGGTCGTCAGTGTGATGTATCTGCCGAATGAAGGGGCGATTGAAAAAGTTACGATCATTGACCCGAAATTCCTGCACAGTGCGGCGAAATTGCAGATCACCGTCGCCGGTCCGGCGGCGCTCGCCTGCCTGATCGGTTTCGCCCGCGTCCAGCTTGATGTCGAGCGCCAGTCGGAAAACCAGATCAAGATCGTTGAAGGGGCACAGAAAATTGTTGAAAGCATTGGCGTCATCGTTGATGAGACGGTGGCCGTCGGCAAGGGCCTTAAATCGGCGACCCAGCACTACAACAAAATGACCGGATCAATGAATGCACGCCTGCTGCCACGTATTCGCCAGATGCTGTCCTATGGTGTGCAGTCCAATCGCCACAAACAGATCCCCGAACACGTACCGACCTATTCCTTCACCGAACACGAACGCGGCGACCTGATTGAAGGCGAAGCCGAACAGATCGACGACACAGCGGTATTGGTGAATTTTTCTGATCAGGAATAGTCCGCTTTTTTAAATCATCCTGCAGGCGTCCTTTATGCCACAGGCCAGGTTTGAAGCCCGTCACAGTCATACATCGCTTCTGTGACGGTGTCGCCGCTTAGCGTGATCATCGCAAAACCGTTCTTGACCTGCCCTGCGGGGACGCTGGGGTCTGTGGGAGTTCCGGCAAGGAACTGAACGGTGTCGATATAGTCGGCGGGTGTAAAGGGCGGGGTGCTGCCAGCCGTGGTCAACCCCCAAGGAGCGCCGTAGGGTACGGATGAATGGCCGATACAGCGCGTCCTGCAGGACGCGCTGCCATCGACGATGGGGTTGTAGATGACACCGTCATGAAGATGGCCCCAATACCAGTAATCGGGCGGCGTTCCGCCAAGTGCCGTTTTTGCATTCTGCCATAATGATGAACTGCCCGTCGGCACAACGGTCTCACCGGTTATGTCGTAGGCGTTATGGTGGGTCATCAGCATAACCTTTTTCGTGGTATCGCGCTTGGCCTGCACAAAGGCAATCTGTTCGGCGTTCAGGGCCCCCGTCATGTAGAGTGTTGAAGGGGTATCATAAGCGGAATCAAGGCCAAATATCTGCCAATGATCCGTCTCCAGAAGAAAATAGCTTTTGCCATTCTGCGGGGCGAACAGGGGTGCCGCTAGGGCATCGTCAAAATAACCACGGGCGCCACAATACATTTCATGATTGGAGTTCAGCGTAAACGATGTCCCGAACGGTTGCGCCGACGGCCAGGCCTGAACCAGTTTTTTTGACTCATTCGCCATGCCCCAGTAAAGGCCCTCTAATATATCATCTGGCGTGCCGGTGTAATAAACATCGCCGAGATGAATAAGATAGTCAGGCTTCAGTGCCATCGCCGAATTGACAACCATTTCAGCGTCGCCTTCGCCAGTTCCCCAATCACCGATCAAGGCGATCTTGATTTCGGCTGTTGCCCCTTTCAGCGTTATCTGCGCGGGTGCGTTGTCACCAAAACCGGCTTTGCCATATGCCTTGGTCAGAACGTCATTCACGATGGCCTGTAGCCAGTCAGGGTTAAGCTGCTCGTATGCGGCCTGACCAAAAAGCGTGCCATCAAAAGAGACGGCAGTACCCGCTTTAATCGCCTTTTTCAGGGCAGAATAATCGGTAGACGTAATGGTAGGGTCCGGAATGATGCCGGGCAACTCGAGCGCCTTGATGATCTTTTTGGCAATTTCAGGGAACTTGGCGTAATCCGGTATTTCGCTTGGGTTTTTGATCCAGTAGGGAACAATCCCAAATTCTATGCTGCCGCCTAAAGGAAGTGTGGGGCGCTGTCCTGTTTCGAAATAAGAGATGGTCGCCTTGAGCAGCGCATCACTTTCCTGAAGGTACGTGTAGTAACCGGTTTTCGCTTCTTCTGGCAGTTGTGTTAGTGCGGCCTCTAGCGATGTTGCTAGCCGGGCCAAGTCTGATTCGCTCGTTCCCATTTTGTCATGATTCCCTATCCAATCAAAATTGATTACATAACACGACACTATTTAAAGTAGTTGAATTTTGGATAAAATACAACCCAAATTCTGGATGATTAAAAATCCGGAAAAGACGCAATTGGCTTGTTCATGTTATGTCCAGAGCCGAATCTGCCTTGTGAAGCTTTCCGTCCAGGTTAAATTTTATTTATAGTTTAAAAGTATTTTGGTCGGAAAACCTGCGATATAAACATCGTATGACGATATACTGGCCATGACAGGAGTTTGAAAAATGGGTTTCTTTGAATCAATGAGTGTGGCATCGACCTTTGCTATCACCTTCGGCTTTCTTGGCATTGTTTTGGTTTTCCTCGGCGTCAAGACGGTGCCGCAGGGTACGCAATATACGGTTGAGCGGTTTGGCAAATACATCAAGACCCTGCGGCCCGGCCTGCATCTGATCATTCCCGTCGTTGACCGTGTCGCCAACCAGCTCAACATGCGCGAGATGGTTCTTGATGTGCCATCGCAGGAAGTCATCACCAAGGACAACGCCATGGTTCAGGTCGATGGCGTGGTGTTCTATCAGATCCTTGATGCGGCCAAAGCCGCCTATGAGGTGAATAACCTTGAGCTTGCCATCCTCAATCTGACGATGACCAATATCCGCACCGTGATGGGGTCGATGGATCTGGACCAACTTCTGTCGCAGCGCGATACCATCAACAGCCAATTGCTGACGGTAGTTGACCAGGCGACCAATCCGTGGGGTGTGAAGGTTGCGCGGATCGAGATCAAGGACATTTCGCCGCCACGGGATCTTGTTGAATCGATGGCCCGGCAGATGAAAGCCGAACGCGACAAGCGGGCGAATATTCTCGAAGCGGAAGGGTTCCGTCAGGCCGAAATCCTGAAAGCGGAAGGTGAAAAACAGGCGGCCATTCTGGACGCCGAAGGCCGTCGTGAATCCGCTTTCCGCGACGCTGAAGCCCGCGAACGTGAAGGTGAAGCGGAAGCCAGGGTGACGACGATGGTGTCTGACGCGATCTCCAACGGCAATGTTCAGGCGGTCAATTATTTCATTGCCCAGAAATATGTCGATGCCCTGCAGAACATTGCTTCCGCGCCCAATGAAAAGGTTATCCTGATGCCCATGGAATCGAGTGGCATTCTTGGCTCACTGGCCGGTGTCGCCGAACTGGCAAAAAGTGCCTTTGGCAAGGACGATGACAATGGCAATGCTGCACGCCCCTGGGGAGACAAGTAACCATGGTTGCCTTTCTCGACACGCTGGTGTTCTGGCACTGGTGGATTCTGGCTGTTGCCCTGATCGTACTGGAAGCCCTGGTGCCCGGCGTTATTTTTCTCTGGGTTGGCATTGGTGCCGGGCTGACCGGAATCATACTGGTGGCTGAACCCGCCATCGGCTGGGAGAGCCAGCTTTTGTTGTTCAGTGTGCTCTCGGTTGTCTCCGGTGTCGGCGGGCGTCTGTGGGTCAAGCGGCACCCGACGGAATCAGAGCAGCCTCTCTTGAACCAGCGCGGTCAGCAGTACGTCGGGCGAACCTTTACCCTGGACACACCAATTACCGATGGCACCGGACAGGTTAAAGTCGATGATTCCATCTGGCGGGTTATGGGCGACGACGCCGAAGCTGGCAGCAAGGTCAGGGTTATCGGGGTGGAAGGGTCGTCGTTTCGGGTGGAGGGGGTTTGAACACTGGTTTTGGTTATGACGAGGCGTTTAGCAACCCGGCTAGGTGCTGAGTCAATTCTCAAATCAAACCGGTCATCGCACCTTCAGCGCCGCACTCAGCGTCCCGTCATCGAGATAATCCAGCTCTCCACCAACCGGGACGCCGTGGGCGAGGCCGGAGATGGTGACGTTGGCACCGGACAATCGGTCGGCGCTGAAACGCTTACGCCAACTAAAATCCCTACCTTCAAAAATCGCCCAATTCCTGTATTTTTCTCTCCAGAAACCGGGTTTCCGCATTGTTGGTCGTATGCACCAGTGCCTGACGATAAGCTTCGGCAGCTTGCGGGGTTTGGCCAGCACGCCTCAATAAATCTGCACGGGCGGCGTGATAGGGTTGATAACGCTCCATCTCCTTACAGGCATTTAAGTCTTTCATGGCATTCAAACCCGCCTGCGGACTTTCGGCATATGAGAGCGCGACAGCTCGGTTGAGAGCAATGACCGGCGAAGGATGTATGTTAAAAAGGTGGGTGTATAATGTTGTAACAATTTGCCAGTCAGTCTGGTCGTAATGAGATGCTCGGGCATGTTCAGCGCTAATCGCCGCCTGCAATTGATAGGGGCCGGATAATTCCAGTTTGACAGCTCGATTGAGGAGGTTTGTTCCGGCTTTAATTTTCTGGCTGTCCCAAAGATTTCGATCTTGTTGCTCAAGCGTCACAAGATCGCCGTTATTGTCGGTGCGCGCGTCTCGACGTGAATCATGGAGCAACATGAGGGCCAGCAACCCCATAATTTCAGGGTCTGCCGGCAGTAGATCATTGAGAATTTCAGCCAGATAAATTGCTTCCAAACATAGGCTGGCCCGTGCTGGATGATCACCGGATGTTGCCGAATATCCCTCATTAAAAACGAGATATATGACTGACAATACCGAATCAATACGCTCGTCCCATAAATGAGGTGGTGGGGTGCGGTAAGGAATTACAGCCGATTTGATCTTGCGCTTGGCGCGAACAAGCCGTTGGGCCATTGTCGTTTCAGGGATAAGAAATGCGCGCGCGATCTCAGCCGTTGTCAATCCTGCGACAGTCCTCAACGTCAGAGCTATTCGGGTCTGTTTGCCCAGCGCCGGATGACAGCAGGTAAAAATCAGGCGCAATCGTTCATCCTTTATGGATGTATCCGTTTCTTCAGGCATAGCTAATCTCTCCAGCTCCGCCAGCACATCCATTTCAGCCTGTTTTCTTTTTAATCTTTGATCGCGCCTGAAACGGTCGATTGCTTTGTGTCGCGCCGTTTTCAGTAGCCAGGCGCGAGGATTGTCCGGAACGCCGTCTTTAGGCCAGCGTTGCAAGGCCACGACTACGGAGTCCTGGAGCACATCTTCGGCAAGCTCAAGATCACGAACGACCCCCATCAATGCAGCCAGAACCCGCCCCCATTCCTCCCGAATGATGCTCTCTACAGCTATTTCTGTTTGGCTTCGTACGCCCAATGTTACTCCAGATCCTTATCATCGAATATCATGACCGGGCGAATTTCAATGGATCCATATGCGGCAGTCGGTATTTTAGCCGCATACTCAATCGCTTCATCAAGGGTTTCGCAATTGAGAATGTAAAATCCTCCAAGTTGTTCTTTGGTTTCAGCGAATGGCCCGTCTGTTGTTTCGATTATACCTTCACGCATACGCACTGTTGTCGAGGTTGACGTGGGTTGCAGGGCTTCGCCTGCCATTATTAAGCCTTTCTCTCCGGCCTCTGTGTTAAAGGCTCCGTATGCCTTCATTAACTCACCCATTTCCGGGCTTTCGGGTGTCGGTCCTGAATCGTCGGCAGCGTATATCAACATTGCATATTGCATTTCATCTTCTCCAAAAAGAGCCTCATCAGTTGAGGCTTACACTTACTAAAGACGAACGGGTATTCAGCAAATCGACATTTAGACAGAATTGTCTAAAAAAATACTTCTGATCTGAAAAACGGATTTGAAATCAAACAGGCCGTCGTGCCTTCAGCGCTGCGCTCAACGTTCCGTCATCCAGATAATCCAGCTCACCACCGACCGGGACGCCGTGGGCGAGGCCGGAGATGGTGACGTTTGCGCCAGCCAGTCGATCAGCGATGTAATGCGCCGTGGTCTGGCCATCGACGGTGGCGTTAGTGGCGAGGATCACTTCCGTGATTTTTTCGTCGCTGGCGCGGGTGATCAGTTTGGGGATATTGAGGTCTTCCGGGCCAACGCCGTCTAACGCCGACAGCGTGCCACCAAGGACATGGTATCGGCCGCGAAAGGACGCCGTGCGCTCCAGTGCCCAGAGATCGGCAACATCTTCAACAACGCAGATCAGCTTGTCATCGCGGCGCGGGTCATTGCAGAGTTTGCAGGGGTCGCGGGTATCCATATTGCCGCAGACCGAACAGGTGCGAATGGCTTCGCCTGCCGTCGCCATGGCTTTTGACAGGGGAATTAATAATGTTTCCTTGCGTTTGATCAGGGCCAGTGTCGCCCGTCTGGCCGAGCGTGGGCCGAGGCCCGGCAGCTTGGCCAGCAGTGAAATCAGGCGTTCAATATCTTCGGAAACCATCGCGGGGTTTCGTCCCCGCTCAGAATGGCAGTTGCATACCGGGCGGCAATTGCAGGCCGCCGGTCAGTTCGGACATTTTTTCACGCATTTCCGTATCGACCTTGGTTTTGGCGTCGTTGAAGGCGGCGAGGATCAGGTCTTCCAGAACACCCGCGTCATCCGGCGTGACCAGCGATGGGTCGATCTTCAGTTTGCGGGCCTCTCCTTTGCCGTTCAGGGTCACCTGACACATGCCACCGGCGGATGAACCGGTGACTTCCATGTCCTGCAGGGTTTCCTGCATTTCCGTCATCTTTGACTGCATCTCTTGCGCCTGTTTCATCATGCTGGCGAGGTTTTTCATCTGTGTTCTCTCAATAGGGGTGTTGGGGTCTTTGCTGCAGCGTGTATAACATTGTTCTCATGGCCATGCAGCACCAAAACCTGTTTGTTTTCGATATTGAGACAGTTCCGGATACCGATGCGGTGCCCAACCTGACCGGGTTCGATGACCCCGACAGTGCGGCGCGCCGTGCAGAGCTGGAACGATATCACCTTGAGATCACCGACGGGCGAAATGCCTTTCCCCGTCAGCCGTTTCACAAGGTTGTCGCCATCAGTTTTCTTGAAGCCGAGATCGAACGGGACGGATCACATGAGGGGTATTTCCTGAAAGAACTACGCACGGGAGGCGAGGCTGGCTTTAATGAGCGCCAGTTATTGCAGGGTTTTTTCCAGTATTTTGAACGCCTGCGCCCGCGACTGGTCAGCTTTAACGGGCGCGGTTTTGATTTACCGGTGCTGAAGTATCGCGCCATGATGCACGGCATACCCGCCCCCTGGCTACATCAGGCGGGCGATAAATGGAACAGCTATAGCAGCCGCTATTCATGGGACTGGCATTGTGATCTGATGGACCAGCTCAGTGATTACGGCGCGTCAGCGCGGGTCAAGCTCAATGAAGTGTGTGCCGTGCTTGGTCTGCCCGGTAAATTCGGTGTCGATGGATCAAAGATTGCGGCCATGATTGATGCCGGAGAGATCGAGGCGGTGCGTGAATATTGTGAGACCGATGTGCTGAATACATACCTCGTTTATCTCCGCACCATGTTGCATCGCGGACTGATGACCACGGAGGGGTACAATCGAGCCATCGCCGATGTGATTACCATGATCAAGGCGGAAGGAGAGACCCGCCCGCATCTTCAGGAATTCATGAACGCCTGGGGTGAGGCTTGCAAAAATAGCTTTCTGATCGAAATCTGAGAGTGATAATCGCAACCATAAAGCATATTCAGGGTTGTGGAAATGATAAATAATAGCCCCTTTTGGTAGACAAATACGTCAAAATGGAGTGAAATAGGCTTCTGGGAAGGGAGCGCTTATTTTGCTCAACTCTGCTATACATACTTCTGTACTCCGCGAAGTGCCGCTCGAACAGGTTGATACCTATGGCTGTCTGGCCTGTCTTGAATATTGGAACAAGCCCCGTGGACAGCAATTTGCGCCAGGCTGGAAGGCATTTGAGCAGGTCCGTCTTCCCTCAAATGGGGTTCCCATGGTCGCCGAGGTTGATGTTCTACTGGAACCGCTCGATTTCAAGT
>JAJFIJ010000326.1 GCA_021775105.1 Rhodospirillales bacterium
TGTACATCATTACCCGGCCAATGCGGTAGTTGATGGCGTCCACGATCCGTACGTAGGTTCTGGCGGCCTTCATCATGATGACACCTGGCGTTGCAGATCGACCCCGAGAGCGGTTAAGGCTGTGTAAATATAACTCGCAAGGCGCTTGGCCATGGCATGTTGTTCCTCCGTGTCCACAACCAGAATGTTTCGAATTTCGATCATGGCATTTAGGAGCCCTCTCGGTACAGCGTGTTCTGACAGGGTATGTGTAACGCCATCAGAAGGGCCATAGGGCATGTTTCGCCGTACCGTTAACACGCCTTCCTGATCTATTGCCGCCAAAAGCCGGTCCGCCAGACGTCTGTCGGTATCATGCAGAATACCGATATCCAGATCACGTATTTCGCCCTGGTACACGGGCGTAAAGGTATGGATAGAAATTAGTACGGGCGCGCTTTCAACTGCTGCAACTCCTTCAATCGTTTCCGATAACGCCTTACGATAAGGAAGATAAAACCGGTCCGCCCGCGCCTGGCGCTCTGAAGGGCTCAATTCAAGATTTCCAGGAACTTCTGTATCCTCACTGCGCTCCGGTATTGCGCTTTTGGCCTTTATGGACCGATTACAGTCATATACGAGGCGAGATACCGTGGGCATCACGAGCGGCGCGTCCAGCAGTCCCGCCATTGCTGTCGCGACTTCACGCGCGCCCGGGTCCCAGGCAATATGGCCCGCCAATACTTCATCACCCAGGCCAAGGCTGGAAAACTCTTCGGGAATGAAATTGGTTGCATGTTCACAAGCCAACACAATGCCGCTTCGGCCAGACGGGTTGACCAATTCGACATGATGTTCCGAAAAAAAAGTATCGGACCGGGATGTTTGCAGCACGGCCAAAGGCCCTTCCCCCCTTTTTATGAAGACATTTTTTCAAAATTGTGAGCGCTGTCAAGTTTATTTCTGTAACGATTTCTTCGAAATTTTCTTTTCTGACAAATTATTTTCATACATGCTAGGTTCCAAGTACGCGATCTGATACAATAATTCAGGAGCAATCTCGCGCTATGAAGACGCCTCAGAGCCTCACCGTGGCGGAGCGAATCCGGTCAAGGTTCGACGATCTGACCCGTGCAGAGCGTCAACTTGCCAATGCCATGCTGGAAAACTATCCGGTATCCGGCTTGTCCAGCATTACGGTGATTGCTGAAAATTCGAAGGTTTCAACGCCCACCGTCGTCAGGATGTCGAAAAAACTGGGGTTTAAGGGATTTCCGGAATTACAGGGCGCGCTCCGTGCAGAGGTCGAAGCAACAATTTCCAATCCGATCGCCAAACACAACCGCTGGGCGGAGAGCGCGCCGGACACCCATATCCTCAACAGGTTTGCTGATGCAATCATCGAAAATATGCGCCAGTCCTTGCGCCAACTCGATCCCGAAGAATTCAATGCCGTCGTCGAGTTGCTTTCTGATCAGAATCGCTCTGTTCATGTGGTTGGCGGGCGGCTGACGCGCTCGCTGGCGGACTATTTCTTTACCCACATGCAGGTCATCCGCGATGGGCTGACGCTGGTTGCATCGAACTCCAACACCTGGCCGCATTACATTCTGAACATGCGTGCGGGCGACGTTCTTGTGGTGTTTGATATCCGACGTTATGAACGCGACATTCTGCGTCTTGCCGAGATGGCGAAATCAAAAGACGTCACACTGGTTCTATTTACCGATCAATGGGGATCACCGGCCGCGAAGTTCGCAACCCACAGCTTTCATTCTCGCATAGAAGCGCCGTCCGCCTGGGATTCATCAGTTGTAACGATGTTTATTGTCGAAGCGATCATCGCCGCCGTGCAGACAGAGAACTGGAGCGAAACAAAGGGCCGCATGAAGGCTCTCGAAGATCTTTTTGATCGCACCAAGCTCTTCAAGAAATTTATCTAGGACTTCAAAACCCGGAAAACCCCTGACGATTGGACGTCCGGGGTTTTTGATTGAATGGATTGGGCCAGTCAGCGCCGCGCCAGCAAGGCTTCCTTGATCGAGCCGATGGCCTGACCGGGGTTGAGGCTTTTCGGACAGGTGTTGGTGCAGTTCATGATAGTATGGCAGCGATAAAGCCGGAACGGATCGTTCAGGTTATCAAGGCGCTTGCCGGTGGCTTCGTCGCGGCTGTCGGCGATCCAGCGATAGGACTGCAACAACACAGCGGGGCCAAGGTAACGGTCACCGTTCCACCAATAGCTCGGGCAACTGGTCTGACAGCAAAAACACAGGATGCATTCCCAGAGGCCATCAAGCTTGGCTCGTTCTTCAGGGCTTTGCAGGCGCTCGCGGTTGGGTGCCGGGGTGTCGGCCTGCAACCACGGCTCAATCGAGCGATACTGGGCGTAAGGGCCGTTGAGATCGGCAACCAGATCCTTGATCACCGGCATGTGCGGCAACGGATAGATTTTGATATCGCCCTTGATATCTTCAATCGCCTTGGTGCAGGCCAGTGTGTTTGTACCATCGACGTTGAAGGCGCACGATCCACACACGCCTTCGCGGCACGAGCGACGGAAGGTCAGGGTCGGATCAACCTCGTTCTTGATTTTGATCAGTGCATCGAGAACCATCGGTCCGCATTTGTCGAGATCGATATCAAAGGTATCAATACGCGGATTGGCATCCTGATCAGGGTCATAGCGATAGACCCTGAAACGGCGAACCCTGGTCGCCCCTTCCGGAGCAGCATGAGTTTTTCCTTCAGTGGGTTCAGAGCCAGCGGGAAGCGAAAATTCAACCATCTATCGTCTCCTCAATAGACCCGAGCCCGGGGCTCGATATAGTCAACGTCGTCGGTCAGGGTGTAAGCATGAACCGGGCGATAATCCAGCGCCACCTTGCCCTTGTCATCAATGGTGGCGAGTGAGTGTTTCATCCACTCTTCATCATCGCGATCAGGGTGATCTTCGTGGGCATGGGCGCCACGGCTTTCGTGGCGGGCTTCTGCGGAATGCATCGTCGTCGAGGCATTGATCATCAGGTTTTCCAGTTCCAGACTTTCAACCAGGTCGGAATTCCAGATCAACGAGCTGTCCGATACATTGATGTCGGCCAGTTGTTGCCAGACGCCATTAATCTTCTCGACCCCTTCCGAGAGCACTTCCGAGGTGCGGAAGACGGCGGCGTTGTTTTGCATGGTGCGCTGCATGTCGAGGCGAATCTCGCTGGTCTTGCGACCGCCTTTGGCATGGCGCAACCGGTCGAGGCGTTCAAGTGCCTGATCGGTACAGCCATTGCGGAACGGTCGTAGCGGCTCCCCCGGTTTGACCAGCTCTCTGGCGCGGATCGCGGCGGCACGTCCGAACACCACCAGATCAAGCAGTGAATTGGTGCCCAGGCGATTGGCTCCGTGCACGGAAGCGCTGGCACATTCGCCAATCGCCATCAGTCCGGGTGCAATGGCATCCGGATTGTCGGCGGTCGGACGCAGAACTTCGGTCATGTGGTTGGTCGGAATGCCGCCCATATTGTAATGTACGGTCGGCAGAACCGGGATCGGTTCCTTGGTCGCATCAACACCGGAGAAAATTTTCGCGGACTCGGTAATCCCCGGCAGGCGTTCACCAAGCACGTCAGCACCCAGATGTTCAAGGTGCAGATTGATGTGGTCACCGTTCTCACCAACACCACGGCCTTCGCGAATTTCAACCGTCATTGAACGGCTGACGACATCGCGGCTGGCCAGGTCCTTGGCGGTTGGTGCATAGCGTTCCATGAACCGCTCACCTGCGGAGT
This sequence comes from Rhodospirillales bacterium, assembly GCA_021775105.1. Lineage (GTDB taxonomy): Bacteria > Pseudomonadota > Alphaproteobacteria > Rhodospirillales > Casp-alpha2 > JAJFIJ01. The sequence continues at coordinate 3,762 of JAJFIJ010000326.1, forward strand.
TGGTCAGATATCCGCCTTCACCGCGGGCGCCTTCGGTGATCAGGCAGCCCGATCCGAAAATGCCGGTTGGATGGAACTGTACGAACTCCTGATCCTGCAACGGCAGCCCGGCGCGGGCGATCATGCCATGCCCGTCTCCGGTGCAGGTATGGGCCGACGTGCAACTGAAATAAGACCGGCCATAACCACCAGTCGCCAGCGCGACGATGTGACCCCGGAAAACATGGATCGTGCCGTCATCCAGATTCCATGCGACAACCCCTTCGCAGGTGCCATCGTCACCCATGATCAGATCAAGGGCGATATATTCAACATAAAATTCGGCCTCGTGCTTGAGGCTCTGCTGATAGAGCGTGTGCAGCATTGCATGACCCGTCCGGTCAGCTGCGGCACAGGCCCGCTGAACCGGGGCTTCACCGAAGTTCCGCATATGGCCGCCAAACGGACGCTGGTAAATTTTACCTTCGGCGGTGCGGGAAAATGGCATGCCGTAGTGTTCAAGTTCGACGACCGCCGGCACGGCTTCGCGGCACATATATTCGATGGCATCCTGATCACCCAGCCAGTCGGCACCCTTGACGGTGTCGTACATGTGCCATTCCCAGTGATCTTCGGCCATGTTGCCAAGCGCCGCACTGATCCCGCCCTGCGCCGCTACGGTATGGCTGCGAGTCGGGAAAACCTTGGTGATGCAGGCTGTTTTCAGGCCGGCGTTGGCCATACCGAACGTTGCCCGAAGACCGGCCCCACCGGCGCCGACGACAACGACGTCATATTTATGGTCAATAATTTCGTAGGCGGTGCTCATGTTCTGTTTAGCCCCCGAAGGTCAGCCGCATAACGGCAAAAATACTGTAACCGCCAAAAATGATGGCGATGAATTTTGTTGCAACAAGAAGCGTCAGTTTGGCTCTCTCGCAACTGACGTAATCCTCGATTACCACTTGCAGGCCCAATTGGCCGTGATGGAACATGGTGAAGATCAGCAAGGTCAGCAAAACCGGATTTCCATGTGTGCCGACCCAGGTCTTGAACCCTGCGAGATCAGCGCCGGCTAGGTTGACGGCGGAAAATACAAACCAGATCATCAACGGAACCAGCGCGATGCCGGTAATGCGTTGCAGCCACCAGTGGCCGACGCCGTCGTTGGTTGAGCCAAGGCCACGTACCCGGCCCAGAGCAGAACGCATTTCCATCAGTTTCCTCCCGCTGCTGAATAGGCGGCAATCCAGGTGATGATTGTCATTGCACCGGTAAATACCAGAACGAACAAACCGCTTGCACGAACCTGGGGCAGGGAAAATCCCTTGCCCATGTCCCACGCAAGATGGCGAATGCCATTGCCCAGATGATAAAACAGCGCCAATGTCATGCCAAACATCACGAGTCGTCCAAACCACGATCCTAGCAGGCCCTGTGCCGTGGCAAAGGCGTCCGCACCATAGGTTGCGGAAATCACCCAGTTTGCGAGCAACAGCGCGCCAAAGGCCAGGGCAACACCGGAAATGCGGTGCAATATGGACAGGGTTGAGGTGATTTGTGGTTTGTAGACTTGCAAGTGTGGCGATAGAGGTCGGTTTCTCGATGCCATGGGCTAATGCCTCGCGGTAAAAATTGGCGAAGGCGCGCATGATATGCACGCCAGTTACCCTCAATTGGTACCGACCTGTCGGCCTCAAGTCAATGTTCGCACCTGCAATAATCATTATACAATATTAGGTATACCACGAAGCCAATACGGATTTTGAACTGCATACAATCTTACGCAATTAAATGATCTTCAGGCTATTTTGGCACTTGGCGTGCGACTCTGCCCTGGTAGACGAAGGAATGGATGGAGGGGGCTGGATTCACAGACTATTTCGGATTCAATACCGCAAGGTTGTGGAAAACTTGTGAACCGATTGTGTAGAACGCTCTTAGTTACCCACAGAAAACTGATTTTACCCCCAGGATTCCACGTTGAACTCGACAGGTGATTCGACGCATCCTTTATCTGCACGCGAAAGTGTTTGGCGGCGAAAGTTTGAACCGGAATACGGACTTCTCTGAAGCGAGTTGACCGGGAAGGACAAGAGCCGCTACCCCGACAAAGCAGGTGTTTAGGCACCGGTGGATGCGGGGGCGATCGAAAAGACGGAAGGCGGCTTCGGTCATTGGATGTGTTTTCGAACGTTGGTGACGGTCTCGTTAATCGCGAGGCGAACATCTTGTAGTAAAGCCTGGCTCCCTGGTGGGGTTGGTGGAACTGCGGGGCGGCGGGGGAGCGGAAGTTTCGACTGATGTGATCCTGACGTAAAGGAGCCCGAACACGCGGATCCGCTTGCGGGAACGTAGTGGACGGTTCGGAAAGGCCGGGTTTTGGGAGCTTGCTTCGAAGATACGGTTGGACCGGGCGGAACAGATAGAAAAGCTTGCTTGGAAATCGGTTTCGGCGGCTTCAGGGGTTTCGGCCCATGAGGCCCATGTGGATCGGCGGGGAGACCCGCAGGTTCAGGAGCTGGCGGGGCAACTCGCAAGTTCTGAATTGTCCGATGGTTCGTCTGGTGAGAGGGTGTCCCGGAAGTGGTTCTTTGAAAGGGTGGTACTGGCAACAGCGCCGTCCGGAAACAGGGCCATTGTGTTATCAGGTCTCAGGATGGTCTCTGCCCAGGGTGCGTCCGAGATTTGGAAACGCGAATACTTTCAAATGCACGGAGCCTGGCCGGCTCTATGAGGTGTCAGGTCGGAGCTGTTTCGGCGGCCCCACTTGGTAAGCTTCCCAGGGCTTACCTGCCTGACACCTCTTTTTATTACCAAGACCACGAATCTGTGGCAACATGATTTTGTGTTTTTCTTTGTTCTTCTTCCCCAGATGTTGATTTTCCAAAAGAAAGACTGATTCTTTACTGAGTCGTTTCAAGGACTTAGTGAATCTTTGTTTTTGTCCGGATGTGATAAAAAAGATACTGCCAATCGTGAACCTGGCGGCGAAAATCACGGTCCGGCAGATCAAATCAGAGCAAATCGGGCAGATTTCCTGAGTTCGATTCGCAAAACGTCAATCAATTGATTTGATAAGGCTGGGCATCCCCTGGATTTATTGAAGGCCGGCGTCTTTGAGTAGGGCGCGCACCTTGGCAACCGGGACGCCCAGATTGGAACCGCCATATTCCGGTAGTACGGCAGTGTTGACGGCGACGACTGAACCGTTGATGTCGAGTACAGGACCACCGCTTCCACCGAGTGTTGTTTCCGCATCGTACACGATTGTTGCCGGCGTGACCTGACCGACAATGCCGCGACTTGAGAGAGGTGCAATCTGGTTAGCCTCTGCGAGGCGGGCAGCAACACTCCAAAATCCAGTATTTTTGGTCTTTTGAAGCTCCTCCACGAATGCTGCCCCTGATTGGGCCAGCATTGATCGGAGGCCGGTCGGGTACCCCATAACGATGATCTCGTCTCCGGGAGAAGGTGGGGTTTTTGCAAGTTTCAGGCCCTGTGTTGGTCCTGCTTTGTCTTTGCGAAGCAGGACAGCCAGATCCGCATCTTTGCTCGCCATCACCAATTCAACCTCAACCGGTTTTGCGATGTTGGGCAGATAGACGACGAGTTTTATCATTGTCGGCTCAAGCCCCTGACCAGCGAGCGCTTTTAGGTAGGAGTCTTCTTCCCATGGCAGCGCGACATGCCTGTTAGTCACCAGCGCTCCTGCCTGTCTGACGGAAAACCCGGTTCCGGTAAACTGTCGCTCGGCTACAGGGCCATCTCCGTCAAGCGATAGCAGCGGCCTTCCCATTGGCGAGATCATCAACTGACCGTCATTGCCGACGACATGACGCAGCATTTGCCCGCTGGAGCGATCCTGAAATCCGTAAGCACCCTGGATAAACGCAACGGAATACATGGATTGGGCAATCACCCGTCCACTGGCTTTCGAGCGTTGTTCCAGTGCCTCAAGACGTTCGGCGTTCGATGACATGCGCTGTCCAAGCTCTCGCCTCAGGGCTTTTAAATCACCTAGTGTCAAAGCCTCCTGTCTTGCTCGCGCCACCGCTGCGGTGAAATTATCCAGACGGGCCGTACCAAATTCGATTTGTCGTTGAAGCAAATTGTTCAAACGGTTTTGTTGATAAACAAATATCGCCAGCACAAGAATGGAAGCGATAACGGCTGTCCGGAACATGACCGTGGTTTCTTGTGTCAGACGACGTAGAAGTTGTCCGATGACCCTGAACACGCGATTGATAAAAGGTTGGCGGCTGACTTTCAGATAGGCGATGCCGTCGCTAAGTATATCAGCGACGGTCTTGTAAACGGAGGCGTTCTCACGGTACAGAACGAAGCGTGACATCGGACCAGAATCGCCAAACTCGATCATATCGGAATGCTGGAGAGTCCGGGTGGTGATATGTTCGCCATTCACCCATACATCATGGCCCGGCAAAGCGTCGATCCGGTACGTTTCTTCAGTCGGATGCAACTGCGCGATCAAATCCTGTTCTGGCGTCTCGATATCAATTTTGGTCGCGCGGATGATCTGGTTGGAACTCAGGTATATTCCCAGATCAGACGTTCCAATCCAGGTTGCCGAACCGCGAGACGGGCCGGTCAGATGTTCAAGGGCAGCCACTCGGGTCAGGGCTGCGTTATCATGCTTGGGTTCCATTTTTGCATTCCCCTCTATGGGAGATGGATGCTCAAATACAGATCCGGCATGATTGTCATCCGCCAAGCTGCCGGATTTTACCGTCTGTGGGATTCACTGATTAACCGCAGACATGGATTTTAACAGACAGGAAATTAGAGTTTACTTGAAGACGCTGGAAAATGGGATGATTTTTCAGGGTTGATACCTGTTTACCTGGCGGAACTGTTTCGGCATCAACACCGTATAGTCGAAATCGAGCACCACGCAAAGATCGTACTTGCCGTCCGTATCCTTATCCGGAAATTCTGCGCAAGCCTGGTCTTTGCAGGCCAGTGTGCGGATACGCAACGCACCGATGTCGTTATGGCCCGGCAGGTCGATTTTCTCGACAATTTCGGACCATGCGTAAATGGTGTC
>JAJFIJ010000327.1 GCA_021775105.1 Rhodospirillales bacterium
AGCCCGTCATACCCCGCCGTCGGCGTATCAACAAACGCCGTCGCGCCGAAGTTCACCGTCACATCATTGGAACCGGTCGCAGCATAAACATTGATCACCGGAACAAGGTCATAGGTCTGGATAAATGTCTTGCTCGCGCCGGACGTCAACGTCGCTCCGCCGTTCACCGCAGCGCCGTCAATCCACGCAAACACATCCCCTGCGTCCTTGTCGATCTCGATCGTCACACGCTCGCCACCCGTCAGGGAAAAGTTGCTGTCCGAGACAATGTCAGAATTGTTGTATCGGCTCAGCACCTTACCGACTTCGTCATAAATCGCCAAAAAGCCAGAGTCTTCCGCCGTTTCCCCTGAATAGACCCATGAGGTTGTTGTCGCCGTATCCGGGCCATTCAACTTCATGAACCCGACACCAACATTGGAATTTGTATTGGTGAAAATATACTCCATGTGTTTCTTGTCACCGGCGATGATGGCAATTGTACCCTTGGCTTTGACGTTCCCGCTCCCGCTGCCCGAAACTGTCAGGTTGCCGTTCGTATAAACGCCTGTCAGACCATCAGATTCCAGTGGGTCCAGCGTCGCATAGTCATAGATCAGTTCTGTGCCCACTCCGACACTGATCGTCGCCACACTGCCAATGCCGGTCCCCGTATCGGTCGCCCGGTATTCGAAGCTATCTGACCCGGTATAACTTGCATCCGGGCGATACTCATAAGTGCCGTCACTCTTGATCTGCACGTTGCCGTTGGTCGTTGCGAACACGTCGCCATCCAACGTCTCGAACCCGAGCCCACCGGCCGTCGTCGTATCCAGCGCCGTGCCACCGTTCTCAACTACATAAGAAAGAGAGCCACCGCCACCAGTCACAGACAACGACCACTCTCCAGTGCTGTCTTCTGCGACCTGGAGGGATGAATCGGTAGCGGACACCGGGCCATTCAGGTCAATTGAAGAGCTGTCACCGGCAAAGGTCAGGGTTTCCATGCCGGAAAGTGTGTCTGTGCCTTCTGTACCTACAGTGTCGGTTACTGAAAAGGTGTCGGTGTCGGTGTTATAAAGAACTTCGTATCCGGTCTTTGATCCCAAATAGTGGGCGGTATCGTTACCCTCCCCACCGCTCAATGTATCGTCACTATCTCCGCCGATGAATTTGTCGTCCCCGGCCAGACCATCGATGGTATCGGCTGTTGCGGCGCCAACAATATGGTCGTTGTTTTCAGTTGGTGTCGCCGAACCGCCCACATCGATCGAGATTGTCGCCAGCGTCGTTACCATATTGGCATTGGTGACCCGGAACTGGAACGTATCTGTACCACTGTAGGTGCTGTCCGGGCGGTATTCATAGGTGCCGTTAGCTTGCACCTGAACGTGACCGTTCGTGGTTGCAAAAACATCACCGTCCGCCGTATTAAACCCGAGCGTCGTTGCCGTTGCTGCCGCAATTGCGGCTGATGACGTTTCGACAGAGAATGTGTTGCCGGTTCCGCCTTCAGCATTCAATCGCCATGTGGCGATACCATCGGTCGCAACATGGATATACCCCGGCGTCGCTTCCGCCGGGTTTTCGAGCGTTGCGGTCTGGCTGTCACCCTTGAACAGAACCTGCTCGACGGCCATCAAAACATCCGATCCGTCATCTCCATCGGTGGAGGGCTGATTATCGACAACCATATAAGTGCCGGCATCAGCATCGTAGAAGATATCGTAGTGATCCGAATCCCCGGCGTATTCGGCGACATCAATGCCTGCACCACCGGCAATCGTGTCGTCCCCGGTGCCACCAATCAGGGTATCATCCCCCATGCCACCGGTTAGCGTATCATCCCCTCCAGCACCGTCGAGATGATCATCGCCGCCGAGGCCACGAATGGTATCATTGGTAGCATCATCGCCTTCAAACGCGTCATCGCCTTCGGATGGCGTCATCACTCCGCCGACCGAGATATTGACCGTGGCCGTGGTAAACAGGTTGCGGTCATCTGCAACCCGGAACTCGAACGAGTCCGTGCCTGAATACAATGCGTCCGGACGGTACTCGTAGGTGCCGTCGGTGTTGAATTGCACATGCCCGTTGGTTGTCTCAAAAACATCATCATTGGCAGTGGCAAAACCGAGTGTTAGCGCCGTTGCATTGGCGATAGAGGTTGCGCCGGAGTTAAGGCTATAGATAAGCGTGCCTTCGCCGTTGGTGATGTCGAGATTACCGCCGACAACACCGTCAACCTGCAAGCGGGCCGCACTGTCAACGGCGGCGGCGGCCAGCGTCAGGGTTGTCGAAGTGGAACCCCCGGCAAACGACAGGTTTTCAACCCCGCTGACGATATCAATCCCGTCGTTGCCATCAAGCGTGTTGGTATCGGTCACCGTAAAGGTTTCTGTCGCAGCATCGTATTCGACATCGTACCCGGCGGCGCTGCCGCTGTATTCGACAGTATCCGTTCCGTCGCCTCCGGTCAGTGTATCATTACCGTCTCCACCGATGATCTTGTCGTCGCCGGCAAGGCCATCAATGATGTCATTGGCGGTCGTGCCTTCCAGATAATCATTGCTCGCCGTTGGAGTAACCACAATTGCCGGTGACGATATCATCACAAGCCCGTCATACCCCGCCGTCGGCGTATCAACAAACGCCGTCGCGCCGAAGTTCACCGTCACATCATTGGAACCGGTCGCAGCATAAACATTGATCACCGGAACAAGGTCATAGGTCTGGATAAATGTCTTGCTCGCGCCG
>JAJFIJ010000328.1 GCA_021775105.1 Rhodospirillales bacterium
GCCATCACCGCTGCCACCGGTCCGCGATACCATGAAATACCCGCTGGCAGCAGCGCCTTTTGGGCTGATCGCCGTCCAGGTCCCGCCGTATCCTGTCTTCAGGAAATATTGCCCTTTGCAGGTCCCGTGACCATCCGGAAGCGAGATGGTGATATTGCCCTGCTGCTGCCCGGTCTCAAACTCCACAACCCCCGCCATCATATCAAAATGACCGGACCAGGATGCGGCAACGGAACGAATTCCTGTTTTGGGGCCAGCCCCAATGGTCGGCACAATGTCATCGAGATCGACAAAACTCTGCTTCCGTTTTGGCTGATTTTCAACTTTAACAGAATCATCCAAAGTATTGTATTGAAGAACAAATACCTCTCGCCCATCCATGCTCATGGCCTTCTTGGGCGGGCCTGCGGATTCGACCTCGATAACGGTATAGAGGTCAATTAACACTTCGTTTTGCGGGATGCCGTTCTCGAGTTCCATGAACTCGGCCTTGCGGATTCCGTCGTGCCGTTTGAAACCGTTCAAAATGCCTTCAAATACACGCGGCGCACCGCTTTCGGCATAAGTGAACCTGACCATATCGCCACGCGAGAACAGATCGTTGAATCCGGGGCCGCGCACAGCGCCTTGGACATCGTCACGATGGGGAATCTGCATCTCAAACGCCGGGTCCGCGCTCATCACCTTCATCTCGTTGACAAGAAAGCTGTAAAACTGACGAATGGCCGATGCCTTGCGGTCAACCCCGACCGGATCATTGTCCTGAATCGAGATCAGAAAATCCGTAAGATCGGCAGAAGCCGCTAACTCTACAGTCCGGTTGCGGCTGCTCAGGAATTCAGTAAATCCGTTCAGATCGAGCATGTATCCACGCACCTGATTTTTTGAATGCCGCCATGATTTCAGCTTGGCAATGAATTCATCAACCAGTTGCTGATCACGTTCGGAAACATTTGTCTGCATCGGGATTTCCCCTCAAAAACCGTAAACGATAGCGCCTGAACAGGTTAGCGATTGCCGGTCATCACATCAATCATCAGGTGACCACCCCCATATCACCAGTGACCGACCGATCAGAAAATTTTCTTCAATAACGACCTCCCCATCGGCCTGCGCTACTCTTCGCATGGCACTGTACAGGCTCGGGATCAGTTCCCGGTCATCGATCCGCTTGATCGTTTCCTCGATCACAGCGGCAAGGGAATGTTCTTCGATCAAAGCCTTCACCTCCGCATCATGCCGGTCGATGTAGGAGTCAATCCTGCTGTATGTGCCAAAGAAAATGCCGTTGGTAAAAATCTCTAGATCCGGCAGCAGGCGCCGTATTTCTGCCTTTTCCGGCGGTTGATGGCGGTCGTCGGCATAGAGCGTCAGCAGCAATACACGGATCACGGCCTCAATCGAGTTTTTGTCGTATTTATGCACTGAACCCTCAAGATAACTCTTTTGAGATTTTGCGGCGATCATACCCCGCAATCTGAAGGCGACCAAGGTTTCGTTCCATTGGAAATTAGGTCAATCGATAGCCGTCTGCTAGAATACGAAATGTGGGAGGAAGCCTGTCCAAGGAGACAAGGCATGCGCACGCATTCACTCAAGCCTATTAGCAATTTCAAATTTATTAGTCTGTTGCGGATTTCAGCGATTGTTGCGGTTGGTGGTCTGATTTCGGCCTGTCAGTCAGGAGGACAAAAACTCCCTGTTTTGACTTTGGACGAAGCCAAAAAGATCACAGCCGATTTCGGTGGGCCGGTGACACCGCCTCCCAGAACCATAAATGAAATTCTCCGACTGTTTGACGGTGTAGAATATGATGACAAATTATGTCTGTATCAGAAACGCCCTTCAGAAGAGGAAGTAATGAGCGCCGCATCATCGGTGCAGTCACAGGCCCCGAGAAGCTCACAAAAGGCGAGGTTTCTGGAAGAAGAGGCCTGGAGTGAATTTATGCTGGGGAACTACTCTCTGGCGATCAGATATCTGGAGGAGGGGTTGTGGGGAATTCCCCCGAAATGGCAAGTACACATAGCGCGCATAAATGCCTTCAAGGCGCTACTTCAGTCTGAGATCGGGGATTTCAGTTCTGCTTCATCGTCGCTCGGCAATACATCCTACAAATGGGACTCACAGAGCGAACTTATTAACACGCAAGCCAAATTTTACATTCAGGTTAGTGAAGCTGCAATTTCCGCATCCAAAGGAGATTTGAAACAGGCTGAAGCGCAGTATTATCGCGCCCTGAATCTGTCTGAACCGTCACACGTAATGTCATTTGCCGAACCGTTTGCCTATGCGCAGCTATCGCTCGCCGGGATCAAAATGCGTCAGGGGCATCTCACTGAAGCCGAGAACATGATTCGTGAGGAGCTGAAAAATTGGGCCCCGGATACCACACCAATTGTTGCAACAGGATTATTTCGACTGGGCGAGGTCCTGTTCGAACAGGGCCGGTTCCGGGATGCTGAAAAAATTGCGCGTCTGACGATTAAGATTTACAAGCCCATTTGTACCAAACCGGAAAATATCCAGAAGGCCAAGTCACACATGTTGTTGGCCAAGGCTCTGGTCGCTCAAGAACAGTGGGCGAAGGCAGTTGAGCAATTCGACATCATCAGTTCCAACATGACAGCTGATGTGGAAGCGGAGAAGCGGTTATTTGCGGGAAATTATTATCGCGCTCTGGCCTTTTTAAAATCAGGCCGAACGAACGAAGCCCTATCGACGTTTCGTGAATCCCTTGTTGAGGTTGAAAGCCGATTGGGATCAAACAGTTATCAAGCGGCTGAAATCGGGGGGTTTCTGGCGATGGCCGAGCTTGTTAACGGAAAAAAAGATATCGCACTAGCGCAGTTTTCGGAAGCGGCACGGTCTCTGATCGAAAGAGAACGCGATATTACCGGTGATGGGGAGATCGCCGCCGCGTTGGAAAACAGACGAAATCTGATTTTCTCGGCCTACCTCGACCTTTTGTCTGAGATCAGAGGCACCAGACTGGAGGAGTCTAGCCAAATCGATGCCGCCGCAGAGGCTTTTCACATTGCTTCTGTTGCCAGATCAGGTCAGGTCGGGCGAGCCTTGGCCGCCAGTGGCGCGCGCTCAACTCTCGGCAACCAGGAATTGGAGGAACTGGCGAGACGTGAGCAGGATACAGAAAAACGACTGGCCGCGCTTCAAGGCCTGCTGACCGCTATGATATCAAGGCCTCTTTCACAACAAAAATCGGCAAATTCCGACTTGTTGAAGTCAAAGATCGCAAACCTTCAAAGTGCCAGAAACTCTCTTCAAACAGAAATTGAAAGTCGCTTTCCCAAATATTCCGAACTCAAATACCCGAAAGCCTTGACTCTAGATGACGCTAGAAAATTACTGCGTCCCGATGAGGCCCTGATCACGTTTTACGTTGCTGAACACAAGACTTTTGTTTGGGCAATTTTACCGGATGGGAAGGCTGAGTTTTCCACTGTGAATCTTGGCCGACAGCAGATGACGGAAACAGTCAATGAGCTACGAAAGGCCCTAGAGCCGAAAATTACCACGTTGGGGGATATTCCACCTTTCAACATCTCACTGGCGCATGATCTTTACAGCAAAATCCTTCACCCGGTGCGAGCGGGTTGGGAAAATGCACGAAATTTGCTGATCGTCAGTCACGGCCCCCTAGGATATCTACCTCTGTCGGTTCTTCCAACGGCACCTTCTGATTTTGGCAAGAGTACAGATGTGTTGTTTGCTGATCACCGCCAAGTTCCGTGGCTGGCTCGGAGCCATGCCATTACGATGCTGCCCTCCGTTTCTTCCCTGAAATCTCTTAAAACCAGGTCCGCTGTGGCGGGAACACGCCTGCCCTTTGTCGGCTTTGGAGACCCTTATTTCAGTCCGGGTCAGGCATTGGCTGCTGACCAGACAGAGGCTCAAAGCGAACTCGCATACAGTGGTCGGGCCGTCAGGGGTATTCCTGTAAAATTAAGAAACAAACCACAAACGCGTGCTGTTGACAGCGCCTCTCTTGCCCTGCTCCCAAGACTTCCGGCAACGCGATGGGAGTTGACAAGCATCGCAAAGACTCTGGGTGTCGACCCGGACAAAGTTACCTACACAGGTCGCAGAGCCAGCGAAAGCAGGGTCAAGTCCATGGATTTAACACCTTTCAAGATTGTCTCCTTTGCAACCCACGGGCTGGTGCCAGGGGACATTGATGGCCTTACCCAACCGGCGTTGGCTCTGGCGTCTCCAAAACTTGCTGGCAGCCATGAAGATGGTTTGTTGACCACCGGAGAGATTCTCGGGTTGCGCCTGAACGCTGACTGGGTTGTGCTGTCGGCCTGTAATACGGCTTCTGCCGACGGGGCAGGGGCGGAAGCGGTGTCGGGCCTTGGCCGGGCGTTCTTCTATGCCGGGGCGCGGTCGTTGCTGGTCTCGAACTGGCCGGTGCATTCCGGTGCCACAGCCAAACTGACAACGACGTTATTCTATCTGCAAGCCAAAGACCCGACCCTCGGGCGCGCCGAAGCCCTGCAACAAACCCGGATCGAGATGATTGACAAAGGCACCCAGAAAGACCGGCAGGGCCGCGATCTGTTCTCTTACGCCCACCCGATCTTCTGGGCACCGTTCATCATTGTCGGCGATGGTGGTGGAGCCCAGGCGGGATCATAGGAATTCGCTTCTTTTCGCTGGCATTTCAGGGCGGAAAAGATTACATATCCGGCGAATTCAATATGTTCGGTCGCTTCGGTGGCCATAAACCCGTGCGAAAACAGGATTTCCAATGACTCAGGTCGTTCTCGTCGTTCATCTGTTGCTGGCCATCGGTCTGGTTGGTGCGGTTTTGTTGCAGCGTAGTGAAGGTGGCGGCCTTGGCATGGGTTCCGGTGGTGGCAGCGGCGGCGGCATGGGCGGGTTTATGTCCGGTCGGGCGACAGCTGATCTGCTGACCCGGACAACGGCAATTCTGGCCGCCGGTTTCATGTGCACCAGCCTTGTTCTGGCGATACTGGCCGGTAACGGTCGCGAATCGAGATCGATTCTTGATACGCCGGTCCCTGTTCAGACCGAACCGGCGACCCCTGCGGAGCCTTCGGCACCGATTGCCCAATAGGCGAAAGCCCCGGAATCGGGGCATCGTTTCGATGGTAAGGAAAAGAGGTGATTTTTCACCTCTTTTCTTTTTGCAAAGTCCTGAATTGTTGTAGAGTGTCCGCCCATGACGCGGTTTATATTTATTACTGGCGGCGTGGTTTCTTCCCTCGGAAAAGGTCTCGCTTCAGCAGCTTTGGGTGCGCTCTTGCAAGCCCGTGGCTTCAAGGTCCGGCTTCGCAAGCTTGATCCCTATCTTAACGTTGATCCGGGGACGATGAGCCCGTACCAGCATGGCGAGGTATTTGTCACCGATGACGGTGCCGAGACCGATCTTGATCTTGGCCATTACGAACGCTTTACCGGCGTTGCGGCACGCCAGTCCGATAACGTCACCACCGGGCGCATCTATTCTGATGTCATTGCCAAGGAACGGCGCGGTGACTATCTGGGGGCAACCATTCAGGTTATTCCCCATGTTACCGATGCCCTGAAGGAATTTGTCATTAGCGACCTGACAGACGAGGACTTCGTGCTTTGTGAAATCGGCGGCACGGTCGGTGATATTGAAGGCCTGCCGTTCCTCGAAGCGATCAGGCAACTCGGCAATGATCTGGGGCGCGACAAGGTGATGTATATGCACCTGACCCTGTTGCCCTATATCCCGACGGCTGGTGAGCTGAAAACCAAACCGACCCAGCATTCGGTCAAGGAAATGCTGAGTGTCGGGATTCAGCCTGACATTCTGCTGTGCCGTGCTGATCGTGAAATCCCGGAAGGTGAACGCAACAAGATCGCGCTGTTCTGCAATGTCCGCCGCGAAGCCGTGATCCCGGCACTGGATGTCGATTCCATCTACCGCGTGCCGATCAGCTATCACGAACAGGGACTGGACGATGAAGTCTGCCGCCATTTCGGTATTGACGCGCCGCCACTTGATTTGAGTCGCTGGGAAGAGATTACCGAACGCGCCACCAAACCGGAAGGCGAAGTGACGATTGCCGTGGTTGGCAAATATACAGGTCTGCTCGATGCCTATAAATCGCTGTCCGAAGCCCTGACGCATGGCGGCATTGCCAACAACGTCAAGGTCAACCTCAACTGGCTGAATTCAGAAATTTTTGAAGGCGAGGAAACACTCCACCATCTTGAAGGCGTGCATGGCATTCTGGTTCCGGGCGGTTTTGGCGAGCGTGGCGTCGAAGGCAAGATCGAAGCTGCCAAATTTGCCCGCGAACATCGCGTGCCTTATTTTGGCATCTGTCTTGGCATGCAGATGGCCGTCGTTGAAGCGGCACGCAATCTGGCGGATATCGAAGGGGCCGGATCAACGGAATTTGGCCCCTGCAAGGAACCCATCGTCGGCCTGCTGACCGAATGGGAACGTGATGGCCTGATTGAAAAACGCAGTGAAGATGGCGACATGGGTGGCACCATGCGCCTTGGTGCCTACGATGCGCAATTGCAACCGAACAGCCACATCCATTCCATATACGGGTCCGAGCAAATTTCGGAACGCCATCGCCACCGCTACGAAGTCAATCTGGGCTATGAAGGCGCACTGGCGAAAAAGGGCATGGTGTTTTCAGCCAAATCGCCTGATGGTGTGTTGCCGGAAATTGTTGAAATACCGGACCACCCGTGGTTCATCGGTGTGCAGTTTCACCCCGAGTTGAAATCAAAACCGTTTGATCCGCATCCGCTGTTCAAATCGTTCATCGAAGCCGCTGTACATCAGTCACGACTGGTTTAGGATTGCCACATGACCACAGCCCGTCACATTTCCGTCGGTAATCTGACCATTGGTAACGACAAACCGCTGACCATTATCGCCGGTCCCTGCGCCATGGAAAGCCGGGGTCACGCGATGGATATGTCCGGCGCGCTGAAAGAAATTGCCGATGGTCTGGGGATCGGGTTGATCTACAAGTCTTCATTCGACAAGGCCAACCGCTCGAGCGTCAGCAATGATCGGGGCGTGGGTCTCGACAAAGCCATGGATATCTTCCAGGACGTCAAAAAGGCGACCGGCCTGCCTGTCCTGACCGATGTTCACAGCCCGGAACACTGTGCCGTCGTTGCCGAAGTGGTTGACGTATTGCAAACGCCAGCCCTGCTATCGCGCCAAACGGATCTGTTGCTGGCCGCCGGCGAAACCGGCAAGGCGGTCAACGTCAAGAAGGGGCAGTTCATGGCCCCCTGGGATATGGCGAATGTTGCCAAAAAAGTTGAATCGACCGGCAATATGAACGTCATGCTCTGCGAACGCGGCACCAGCTTCGGATACAATACCCTGGTCTCCGACATGCGCGGATTGCCCGAGATGGCAAAAACAACCTGCCCGGTGGTGTTCGATGCAACCCATTCAACGCAACAACCCGCCGCACAGGGAACGTCTTCCGGCGGTGACCGCCGCTTTGCGCCGGTTCTGGCCCGTGCCGCCGTCTCCGTTGGTGTCGCTGCAGTCTTCATGGAAACCCATCAGGACCCCGACAACGCGCCCTGTGATGGCCCGGTCATGATCAAGCTTCATGAGATCAGGGGGATCATCGAAGACCTGATGGCCTTTGATCAACTGGCCAAGGCCAAACCGGTTTCAATTTGACCTCTATCCGCATCCGCTTTGCGACCACAGACGATTCCGAAATACTGACCGACATCTGCTTTCGCGCGAAAGCGTATTGGGGATATCCGCAGGCTTTTATCGACCTTTGGGCAGACGAATTGACGATCAGCGAACAGGAAATAGATCGACACCTGGCATTTGCCGCGCTCGATGAAACCGGCACCATCGCCGGATTTACCATCCTCAACATCAATCCACCAATGGCCGAAATCGAACATCTGTATGTCGACCCGGTCGCCATGGGGCAGGGGATGGGAGCAGCGCTATTTTCCCACCTTCGCCAGCAGGCAATAACCATGAAGTGTACGGCAATAGAACTGGACAGCGATCCCAACGCGCTGACCTTCTATCAGCACATGGGCGGCATCAGGATTGGCGATACACCGTCAATGGTGATTGAGGGCAGAACCCTGCCGAGAGTCCGGTTCGAGCTCGATTGAGATACCCGGTCACCGATCAATTTTGGACGACAGGATAATCGACGACATCGTATCAACGACCCCTTCAATCCGGCCAATTTCATCAATAACGTCATCCAGCTCTTCGACGGACCCGGCGGATATCATGGCGGAAAGATCAAACACCCCGCTGATCGAATACAGCGACGTCAGTTGCGGTATTTCCGCGAGCGCCTTTTCAATTCTGCTTCGGTTGGCCGGTGGGGATTTGATCATCACCAGAGCCCGGACCTGACTTTTCAAAAATCCGGATGACAGGCGCACAGTATACCCGTCAATAACGCCGTTACGTTCAAGTTTTTCCAGTCGCATCTGGGCAGCGGTTCTGGAAACCGACAGGCGCCGCGCAATTTCTGACACCGACAGACGGGCGTTGTCGCGCAAAAGCGAGATCAGCTGTTTATCTTTGTCGGAAATATCCATAACACTCTCACATAGTTGATATGTCATATTAGATAGTTAATTTATCAAAATATACCGAGAAAAAGACTGTATCATCTATATGTTTTGACAATCAAATCCGGTTAAATGGCATTCAATTTCAAACTAGGGAGCCGTGAGCCGATGACCCATATGGATATTCTTCAAGCCGCAGGATTAACGCCATCCGAACTGTCGGGCGGAGCACTGGCTGTTCATACACCGATAGATGGAAGCGAAATCGCCCGCTTGAAATCGCACAGTCGTGATGATGTCCGGGCCATGATCGGCAATGGGACGGATGCCTTCATGGTCTGGCGCAAGACACCCGCGCCAAGGCGTGGTGAACTGGTTCGCCTGATTGGCGAGGAATTACGCGCCGGGAAAGAAAACCTTGGCCGTCTGGTCACACTGGAGTGCGGCAAGATTTATCAGGAAGGGCTGGGCGAAGTTCAGGAAATGATCGATATCTGCGACTTCGCCGTCGGCCTGTCGCGGCAACTTTATGGCCTGACCATTGCCTCCGAACGTGCGGGCCACAGTATGCGCGAGTCCTGGCATCCCATGGGGGTTTGCGGGATTATCACCGCGTTCAATTTTCCGGTTGCCCCGTGGTGCTGGAACGCGGCTCTTGCACTGGTTTGCGGCGATCCGGTGATCTGGAAACCATCGGAAAAAACGCCTTTGACGGCACTGGCCACGCAAAAAATATGCGAACGGGCTATGGAAAAATTCGGCGACGCACCTGATGATCTGATCCAGGTCGTGATCGGTGAGCGGGATACCGGCGAGGTTCTGACCGGCAGCCCGGATGTCGCTATCGTCTCGGCCACCGGTTCATCACGTATGGGTCACGCCGTCGGCCAGCAACTGGCAAACCGCTTCGGGCGCTGCATTCTCGAACTCGGCGGCAATAACGCGATGATCGTGGCTCCGTCCGCCGACCTTGAAATGGCCCTGAGAGCCATTGTATTTTCCGCCGTCGGCACCGCCGGGCAGCGGTGCACGACACTCAGGCGGCTGATCGTCCATGAAGACATTTTTCAGCAGTTGGTTCCCCGCCTCAAATCCGCCTATGACGGATTACCCACTGGCGACCCGTTGGCGGACGGCACGCTGATAGGTCCATTGATCGACGCCGATGCCTTCGCCGGAATGGAACGCGCACTGGCCGAAGTTATTAAGGATGGCGGTTTGGTTCATGGCGGCGGTCGCACCCTTGAAAATGATTATCCGAACGCCTGGTACGCGATCCCGGCAATCGCCGAGATGCCGGGCCAAACCGACATCGTCAGGCATGAGACCTTTGCGCCAATCCTCTACGTCATGAAATATCGCGATCTGGAACAAGCCATTGCCCTGCAGAACGACGTACCGCAGGGATTGTCGTCCAGTATTTTCTCGACCGACATCCGCGAGGCGGAAGAATTTCTATCCGCGACGGGTTCCGATTGCGGCATTGCCAATGTCAACATTGGGCCATCCGGGGCTGAAATCGGTGGTGCCTTCGGCGGCGAAAAAGACACCGGTGGCGGGCGCGAGTCCGGTTCCGATGCGTGGAAGGGATACATGCGTCGCCAAACCAATACCATCAACTATTCGCGCGAACTGCCGCTGGCGCAGGGCATTAAATTCGAAATCTAGAGGTATCTGTCATGTCGTTCTCAAACATCGCCGTACTGGGGCTTGGAAAAGTCGGAAAACTGGCCGCTCATCTGCTTCATGATTCGGGTTTCAATGTGATCGGTTTCGATCTCCATGCGCCGCGCAACGCCTTGCCGTTTCCGGTCAGGCATACCGATCTGACCTCGCCCGACGCCCTGACATCTGAATTCTCCGGGGTTGAGGCCGTCCTGTCCTGTCTGCCGTATCATCTGAATAAGGGGATTGCCGAAGCCGCTCATGCTGCAGGAATTCACTATTTTGACCTGACTGAAGATGTGCCGACGACAAAAGCCATCATTGAACTCGGCACCGATTCGAAGGGGTTGATGGCACCGCAATGCGGACTGGCGCCGGGGTTTGTCGGCATTGTCGGGGCCTCACATGCGGCCGTCTTCGATACCTGCCGGTCAATTCGCATGCGGGTAGGGGCCTTGCCGCAAAACCCGACAGGACTGTTGGGTTACGCTTTCAACTGGTCGCCGGAAGGTGTGGTCAACGAATACCTCAACGATTGTGAAGTCATCGAAGAAGGGGTGCGCAAATGGGTATCGCCCATGGAATGGCATGAAACGCTCTATATTGACGGCGTCAAACTGGAGGCATTCACCACGTCCGGCGGGCTCGGGACGATGTGTGACACCTATCTCGGCAAGGTCGACAACATCGACTACAAGACCATGCGTTATCCCGGCCACATGGATCTGATGAATTTTTACTTCCATGAACTTTTGATGCGCGAACAGCGCGAGATCGCCGGGCAGATATTGGTCAATGCCAAACCGCCGGTCGATGATGACGTTGTCTATATTCATGTCTCTTCGGAAGGTGAAATTGATGGCCGTCTTCAACGAAAGGAATTCGTCCACGGTTATCGTCCAGTTGAGATCGGCGGAGAAAGACAGACAGCAATCGCCTGGACAACATCGGCGTCCGTGGTCGCGGTTATCGAGATGGTGCACGATGGTACGCTGCCAAACTGCGGATTCCTGAAACAGGAAGACATATCGCTCGACAGCTTTCTGGCGACCAAAACCGGGAGCTTGTACGCCGACGCCTGACATCGTGATCGAACTCCGGCCTTGAATTGCACGCGGCGACGTTTTATTCCTTCGCCAGCATTTGCTCCGCCAGATCCTTACAGGAAAGATCACCACCATGACCGCCATCATTGATATTTTCGCCCGCGAAATTCTCGACTCCCGTGGCAACCCCACGGTCGAAGTTGATGTGACACTGGAAACCGGCGTCATTGGCCGTGCCGCAGTACCGTCCGGCGCCTCAACCGGGGCGCACGAAGCTGTCGAACTTCGCGATGGCGACAAGGGACGCTACGGCGGTAAAGGCGTGTTGCAGGCTTGCGAAAGTGTCAACGGCGAGATTTACGATGCGCTGTCCGGTATGGACGCGGAAGACCAGATCCAGCTCGACAACACGATGATTGAGCTGGACGGCACGGAAAACAAAAGCCGGTTGGGGGCCAACGCGGTCCTCGGCGTCAGCATGGCCGCAGCCAAGGCGGCGGCGGAAGAGAACGCACTGCCGCTTTATCGTTATCTTGGCGGCACCTTCGCTCATACCCTGCCGGTGCCGATGATGAACATCATCAATGGTGGCGAACATGCCGACAACCCCATCGATATTCAGGAATTCATGGTCATGCCGGTCGGGGCCGACAGCATCGCCGACGCCGTGCGCATGGGATCAGAAATCTTCCAGTCCCTAAAAAAGGGATTGCAGGACGCCGGTCACAATACCAACGTCGGCGACGAAGGCGGCTTTGCCCCCAATCTGGCAAGCGCCGATGAAGCACTCGGGTTTATCATGAAATCGGTTGAAGCCGCCGGCTACAAACCGGGCGATGATGTGATGCTGGCACTCGACTGCGCCGCCAGTGAATACTACAAAAATGGCAAGTATGAATTGGCAGGCGAGGGCAAGTCGCTGGACAGTGCAGGAAATGCCGAATACCTGGCTGACCTTGTCGCGCGCTTCCCGATCTGTTCGATTGAAGACGGCATGGACGAAGACGACTGGGACGGCTGGAAAGCCCTGACCGATCTGATTGGCGATAAATGCCAACTTGTCGGCGACGACCTGTTTGTCACCAATCCCGTTCGTCTGGCACAGGGGATCGAGAACGGCATCGCCAACTCCATTCTGGTCAAGGTCAACCAGATCGGCACGCTGACGGAAACGCTTAAAGCCGTCGAAATGGCGCACCGGGCGTCCTACACATCCGTTATTTCACACCGCTCTGGCGAAACCGAAGATGCGACCATCGCCGATATTGCAGTGGCGACAAACGCCGGGCAAATCAAGACCGGCTCACTGTCGAGATCGGACCGGTTGGCGAAATACAACCAGTTGATTCGCATTGAAGAAGACTTGGGTCTGAGCGCATCCTACGCCGGGCGGGGTATCCTTCGAAACTGAGTTCGTGACTTCTGTTTAAGCACATAAAAAGGGGAGGCCACGACCGGCCTCCCCTGATTTTATGGTGTTGTGAACGTCGGGCTACGCTGCTTCTCCGCTACGTACACCATCCAGGAATTTGCCGACTTCAGAATTCAGAAGCTCGGACTGCTGTGACAGTTCCTTGGCCGTAGACAGCATTTGCGTCGCTGCCGACCCGGTTTCTGTCGCCCCCTGCGTCACCATGTTTACATTTGCTGCCACGTCCTGGGTGCCCGCCGCGGCTTGTTCAACATTGCGGGCGATTTCCTGTGTCGCCGCATCCTGCTCTTCAACAGCTACTGAAACGCCGGTTGTATTTTCACTGACAATCGCGATGCTGCCGCCGATATCGCGAATGGAGGCGGCGGCATCTTCAGCAACACCCTGAATATTCGAAATCTGGTCACGGATTTCTTCCGTCGCACGGGCGGTCTGGTTGGCCAGGTTTTTGACCTCGGATGCCACCACGGCAAACCCCTTGCCGGCATCGCCAGCCCTTGCCGCTTCAATTGTCGCATTCAGGGCCAGCAGATTGGTTTGCTCTGCGACATCGGAAATCAGGGCAACCACTTCGCCAATTTTCTGAGCCGAGATCACCAGTTCCTGCACCGTCCGCTCGGATTTTCCGGCCTTTGATACGGCATCTTCGTTTGCCGACTGGGCAGTCGATACCTGTCGGGCAATTTCGTTGATTGAACTCGACAGTTCTTCGGCGGCAGCGGCCACGGTCTGGACATTGGCTGCCGCCTGATCAGATGCAGAGGCAACATTGCTCGCCTGCGAGCTGGTCTGATCAGCTACGCTTGTCATCGTCTCGGCAGATGCCTGCATTTCCGTAGCCGCAGATGATACGGACTGAATGACCTTGCCAACCGTGCTCTGGAAATCGTTCGCCATCTTGTTCATAGCCGCGTGCTTTTCCTCTTCGCCGCGTTTCTTTTGCGCTTCCTGTTCAGTTTCCAGTCGGGCACGTTCAACGGCGTTTTCCTTGAAAATCTGTACCGCGCCAGCCATGTCGCCGATTTCATCGCCGCGACCAATGCCGGGGATTTCAACAGTCAGATCACCATCTGCCAGATCGCCCATCGCTTCAGTCATCGACATCACCGGTTTGGTAATCGAACGGATCAGCAGGTAAGCCAGCACGATTCCAACAAACAGGGCAATACCGGTTGAGATCATCAACATCTGAATGCCCGATTGTTCATGACGCTCAGCCGTCAGAAGCGCGTCTTGGGTAAATTTTGCGATTTCCTCCAGCGCGGCTTCCAGTTCTTGAATGATCTGATTTTCTTCACGCCCGATTTTCGCTGCAACATCTCCTGGGTTTTTAAGTTCGCCGCGCCCCAGCAATTCGAACGCCTGCTCGGAAAGCTGCTCGTACTCTGCATGCTCGGCATCGACCTTTGTCAAAACCGAGAGAAGATGCTCAAACTCCTTTTTAATCTCCGGCGTGTGAGCAACCTTGATTTCCTTGCTCAACGTCTCCTCGGTCTCCTTCAATACCGTTGCCACTTTGTGGCCGAGGTTTTTGAACTCTTCTACAATTTCCTGATAATGTTTGGCGGCTCCGGGATTTGTAAGCAGTTGTCCACCAACGCTGAAACCACGTTCGAGCATTATCGCCTGCTCCAACTGATGGATCGTGATTTTAGTGATTTTCTCGGTCAACGGCATGTCGACCTCTGCAATATCGACGATCTCGCCGCCTATTTTGTTCATCTGAAAAATACCGATCGATGAGGCGAAGGCCATCAAAACCAGCAAGATGATTGCCAGTCCGTAAATTTTTACAGAAATTTTAATATTTGCTAACATCGCGTTATCCCCTGTCATAATTCAAGCAACAAAATGCAAAGCAGAATTTTTATGTCCTGCATCGGCACCTTGGGCCGAGTTGATCAGCAGACGACAGCCCAACGACGGGGCAAGGCTTGCTGATATCAAAAAAGCCGCAAAAACAGAAAATCTGATTTTATCCGTGTTTTTGGGTATCAAAATAATCCTCGTCCAAGCTCATTTCAAGAGTCTATCTTGAGCCAAATTGAGTGATAAAATATAATCTAGCCGAGGACTATGAACCCCGTATGCGACGCACGTGAACACCATATAAACATTTATAAAATTGCGGTTATTGCTACTTTCTGTCAGTCATCGGAATGCGGTTTTGACCAAGCGTCAGATATCTGACAACCGATCCCGCGCGACGATAAAACCGGTGCATTCACGATCCGGAACCTCTGCCATTCTGCCGACCACCGGGTCCAGAAACAAACCGCTAACACCTTATTAATAATTATCTCTCATACTCATCAACGGGATTGGGACTGTGGACTGATACACGGGTAGAAGAAGGTTCGCGGTTCAAAATGAGTTTGTTGAGTGAATTACGTGCGCGCGCACGATACGTGATAGGGCCGGTGTTGGGTATGTCGGCAATAACCTATTTTGGCTATCACGTTTTGCATGGCGAGCGTGGATTGCTGGCCTGGTGGCAGCTACGGGGGCGCATCGTTGCCGCCAGAGATTCGGTGGCCGTTGTACGGGCCGAGCGCCGAATTCTCGAGAACCGGGTACGCCTGCTTCATCCGGAAAGTCTGGATCCGGACATGCTCGAAGAACGCGCCCGGGTGATGCTCAATTATGGACATGCTGACGAAATTATCGCCATTGATGGCAAGGAAAAGGAGTGAGAAAAATGGGAAGTCTGGCTGAAAAACTCGACCCGCCATTTTATGCGGCAATCCTCAACGACAATACAGAGCGGCGTCTGGAAGATGCCGATCATGTCGCGCCATCCGATAAAATGGTTTCTCTGGCACCGGGTCAACCCGGTTTTCTCGGATTGGAAACCACGGAAGATCAGGCAGGAAAATATGTCGCCGTTTCCTATTGGCGGGATATGGATGCCCTGAAAGCCTGGGAACAGCGCGGTGATTTTGAAATTCGCAAGCGGTTTGCCGGTGCCGGTCTGAAAGAAACCTGCGCACTTCGCATCTCGAAGGTTAGTGAAAGACTGGGGTCCGGCAAGCATCTGCGTGCGGATGGTCCGGCGACCACACCAAGCGCGATGACCGCTGTCGGCGTCGGGCTTTTTGGTCTGTTTGGCGCTTTGGCTGGACTATTCGGCTATGAACAACATATCGGTTGATTCAGTAACCCGTCCGCCGTTTTATGCCCTGATGCAGTTGACTGCAGAGCAGGGGATGGATGCCGGACAATATTCAGAGGCCGTCGCGACCCTGACCTCCGTCGCCATGCTGAAATCAGGTTTTCTCGGCTTCGAGACGGACTACGATGCCGATGGTCATCCCGTCCGCATTGTCTATTTCGACACCCACGGCGGTCTGCAAATCTGGCTTCATGACGCCAGCGAACTGCTCCCGTTCGCCATCAAGATCAAAGATGTGATCAGCGGCACGGGTTGCTTGTGGTCCTGGCTGGGCGATGAAGTGGAAGAAGAAAAAAGATACGCCAGCGGTGTTTATTGAGATTTCATCACGTTCTCAATAACCGGAAAAGATACTGTAAATGTTGTTCCCTTGTTTATCTCTGAGGTAAACCGGATATCTCCTTCCATGGCATCTACCAGGGCTTTGGTGATTGCCAACCCCAGTCCCGTGCCAGATTGTTGACGGGTATCTGAGGAATCCGCCTGGATAAATCGCTCGAAAATACGGTCTCCCAAACCTTCTGGAATACCTATACCAAAATCTTCGATTTTGATAGTGACCTGCTCGTTGCTTTCCGCGACATAAATATTAATATCCGCACCACTTTGCGAAAACTTGGCCGCGTTGGACAACAGGTTTCGCATAATTTGGGCAAATCTGTACTCATCCAGAGAGGCCCAAACTGGATTTTCTGGTTCTCTGAGAACAAATTTGACCGAATGTATTTCAGCAAAAACCCAATTGCCTTCAATTGCGCCCTGTACAAGAACGCCAACATTCTGAGGTGTCTGGTTGATCGACATCGTACCCGAAATAATCTTCTCTACGTCAAGAAGATCATTGATCAACATCACCAACGTTTCACAGTTTCGCCCGGCGATATCCAGCAAGGAGCGGGCGTCGCTGGATAGATCGTCTGCCATAATCCCGTCCAATAAGCCAAGACACCCCTTGATTGACGTGAGTGGGGTGCGCAGCTCATGGCTCATGGTTGCCAGAAATTCTGACTTCGCCAGATCCGCCTGCTCGGCAAGCTCCTTGGCTGCGCGCAGGCGAACTTCAGACTCTTTCAGTTGAGTAACGTCGGTCATAATTGTTCCGAGGCCGTCAACGGCACCGTTCTCGTCAAAAACCGGAAATTTGGTGAAATGACGGGTTTTCAACCCGTTTGCCGTTTCAATCTGTTCTTCACGGGTATGGGGTTTCCGGTCCTGCAGGACCTTCTGGTCGTGTTCTATCACGCGCCGTGCTCGGCCAGGCTCATGAATTTGCGTCGGCAGTAACCCGTGAATCTCGCCTGCGGGTCTGTTGAACGCACTCTCCAGTCGTTTGTTGATCAAGATATATCGACCGTCCCGGTCTTTCAGCGAGATTTCCATGGGGGCATTGTCAAATATCGCACAAAGCCGATTTTGACTTTGGGTTAAATCGTTCTCCAAAGTCTTTTTTTCCGTGATATCCGAGGTGATGACAAATGTACCGCCGCTGTCCAGTTTATAGTAGTCAATGCGAAACCATATCCCGTCAATTCTCTTGACTTCGTATGCACACACTCCCTCTTCAAACAGCATTACACGATCATTAAGCCACGCCTCAATATCTGTCTCGCTTCCAGCTTTACCGTGGCTGACCGCTGCAACTCCCATAATGTCACGAAAAGAAGCACCTTCCGTCAAACCCTCTTCCGGACCGGGGTAATTTTTACGATACTGCGCGTTGCATCTGACCAGACGCGAGCCAGAATCATAAAACGCTGCACCATCCTCAATGCTATCGATTAACTCTTCCAGTAATCGATATGATAATGCGGGCTTTGTCACAGGCTTGTTCATGAGAGGGAGGGTTGTTCCTAATTCTGGGAAAATTCTCTGGTATAAAGCCCGTAATTTGCAATATAGAAGATCGTGATTTCAACTACAACCCAACCGCGCTTACTGAATCTCGCAATCATTCACACCGGCTCATCATGGCCTCACTTTTGCTTAAGGGGAGATTTTTATACTTTAAATTCATAGTTTAACTGAATTTAAATTAATTTAAATTTAATCTTATTTATCAATTAGTTATGAAGAAAAAGAATTCATTGAATTGAAAATCAAACTGCGGTACTGTTCGCTTAACTGATGCCTACCGGCGTAGTCGCGCCAATAGGGCAGCCCACAGGAGGACCGTATGGCCCGTGCCCCGAAGACCGCTGCAAAAAAGAAAGCAGCGCCTAAATCCAAAAAACCGACCGCCGCCAAATCAGCCAAGACATCGCCGGAACAGCTTCTTCATTATTATCACCAGATGCTGTTGATCCGCCGTTTTGAGGAAAAGGCCGGACAACTGTACGGCATGGGCCTGATCGGTGGTTTCTGTCATCTGTATATCGGCCAGGAAGCCGTCGTTGTCGGTATGAAAACCGCGTCCAATGACGTTGATACGGTGATCACCAGTTATCGTGATCACGGTCACATGCTGGCCTACGACATGGACCCGAAAGGCGTGATGGCCGAATTGACCGGGCGTCGCGGCGGTTATTCCAAGGGCAAGGGCGGCTCTATGCACATGTTCAGCCGGGAAAAGAACTTCTTTGGCGGACACGGCATTGTCGGAGCACAGATGCCATTGGGAACCGGCCTCGCCTTTGCCCATCAGTACAAAGGAGATGACGGCGTCTGCCACGCCTATTGCGGCGATGGCGCGATCAATCAGGGACAGGTTTATGAAGCCTTCAACATGGCCTCGCTGTGGAAACTGCCGGTCGTCTACGTGATCGAGAACAACAAATACGGCATGGGCACCTCGATTGAGCGGGCCTCGGCTGTTGTTGATCTTCACAAGCGGGGGGCGTCTTTCAATATTCCCGGCAAAAAAGTCAACGGCATGGATGTTGAAGAAGTTTACGCCGCAGCCGCTGAAGCCAACGCCTGGTGCCGGGCCGGGAAGGGACCTTATATTCTGGAAATGGAAACCTATCGTTATCGCGGCCACTCCATGTCTGATCCGGCAAAATACAGATCAAAAGAGGAAGTCGCCAAGGTCCGCAAGGAAAGTGATCCGATCGATTCAATCCGTGAACGCATTCTCAGCACCAAGGCGGCAGACGAAGCCCGGCTCAAGGAAATGGACAAGGCGATCAAGCTGATCGTTACAGCAGCCGCTGATTTCGCCCAGGAAAGCCCGGAGCCGGATCCGTCCGAACTTTTCACCGACGTTTACCTAGAAGCATAACAACGGCACCAGCCGCACCTGCCCCCGCCACCCAAGGGGAAAAAAGGAAATACTATGGCCATTCCAGTTCTCATGCCCGCCCTGTCCCCGACCATGACCGAGGGCAATATCGCCAAGTGGTTAAAAAATGAAGGCGAGGATATCTCAAGTGGCGACGTGCTCTGCGAGATCGAAACCGACAAGGCAACCATGGAAGTCGAAGCCGTTGACGAAGGCGTGCTCGGCAAGATCCTGTTTGCAGACGGATCTGAAAATGTAGCCGTTAACACAGCCATCGCTGTCATTCTTGAGGAAGGCGAAGATGCGTCAGCTGCAGATGCCGTTTCCGGTGGTACCGCACCAGCGCCTGCTGAAACCATTGCTCCTGTGGCTGAAGCACCCGTCGCGGCGGCCCCGGTGATGGCGGTTTCCGAACCGTCCAGCGCACCTGAACCGGAATATACCGGCCCCCGGATTTCCCTGACCGTGCGCGAAGCGCTACGCGATGCCATGGCCGAAGAAATGCGCGCCGATGACCGGGTTTTCCTGATGGGGGAAGAGGTCGCCCAGTATCAGGGGGCCTACAAAATCTCGCAGGGGCTGTTGGATGAGTTTGGTGACAAGCGGGTCATCGATACCCCGATCACCGAACATGGTTTCACCGGTCTCGGTGTCGGTGCTGCGTTCAGTGGTCTCAAGCCAATCGTTGAATTTATGACCTTCAACTTTGCCGTTCAGGCACTTGACCAGATTATCAACTCGGCGGCCAAAACACTTTATATGTCCGGTGGTCAGATGGGTGCGCCGATTGTCTTTCGCGGCGCCAATGGGGCAGCCGCCCGCGTCGGTGCCCAGCATTCACAGTGTTATGCACCCTGGTACGCCAGTGTGCCGGGTTTGAAAGTGGTTGCACCCTGGTCCGGCGAAGACGCCAAGGGCCTTTTGAAATCTGCTATTCGCGACCCCAATCCGGTCGTCGTTATGGAGAACGAAATCCTCTATGGACAGTCATTCGACGTTCCCGATGACAGCGACTTCACTGTGCCCATCGGTAAAGCCAAGATCGAACGCGCCGGATCGGATGTCACCATTACCGCCTATTCCATCGCCGTAGGGTTCGCGCTGGAAGCTGCCGACACACTGGCAGGCGAAGGCATTGACGCGGAGGTGATCAATCTTCGCTCGATCCGTCCGCTCGATAGTGCGACGATTATTGAATCGGTCAAGAAAACCAACCGTATCGTCAACGTCGAAGAATGCTGGCCGACTTGCGGCATCGGTGCCGAAATCTCGGCCCGCATCATGGAAGAAGCCTTTGACTATCTTGATGCGCCGGTATCGCGTGTATCCGGCGTCGACGTACCCATGCCTTACGCCGCCAATCTGGAAGCGCTGGCGCTGCCGAAACCCAAAGACATCGTCGAGGCGGCAAAAGCCGTCTGCTACGCCTGAGCGAAGGAGACAGCGACATGCCCATACAGATTTTAATGCCCGCCCTCTCAC
>JAJFIJ010000329.1 GCA_021775105.1 Rhodospirillales bacterium
GCCGTAAAGGGTCCAAATACACCCGTTATATCCCGATCCCCAACAGCCCGCATGGTGTGAACGCATCGCCGGACGGCAAATACATGATGATCAACGGCAAACTGTCTCCGACAGTCTCCGTCATCGAGTTGAGCCGCCTGCCGAACCTGTTTGCCGACAAGATCAAACCGCGTGATGCAATCGTTGCCGAACCGGAACTCGGTCTCGGGCCGCTTCACACCGCATTTGATAATCGCGGGAATGCCTACACCACGCTGTTCCTCGACTCTCAGGTTTGTAAATGGAACATCGACAAGGCGATCAAAGCTTATGCCGGTGAGAAGGTTGATCCGATTGTTCAGAAGATTGACGTCCAGTATCAGCCGGGCCACAACCACACATCCATGGGTGAAACAAAAGACGCCGATGGTCAGTGGTTAATTTCGCTGAACAAGTTCTCCAAAGACCGGTTCATCAATGTTGGACCCCTGAAACCGGAAAACGAGCAGTTGATCGATATTTCTGGCGATGTAATGGAGATCGTTCATGACGGCCCGACCTTTGCCGAGCCTCATGATTGCATGATCGTCCACCGCTCGCTCCTCAACCCTGACAGCATTTACAAACGTAACGACCCGACCTGGGCCGATGCGGCTGCGCAGGCCAAGAAGGACGGTGTGGACCTGGAAGATGCTGAACACGTCATTCGTGATGGCAACAAGGTACGTGTTTATATGACATCAATCGCACCGACCTTCAGTCTTGAGAGTTTCAAGGTCAAACAGGGTGATGAAGTTACGGTTATCATCACCAATATGGATGATCTTGACGACCTGACCCACGGGTTCACCGTTGCCAACTACGGTGTCGCCATGGAAATCGGCCCACAGGCGACGGCTTCCGTCACCTTTACCGCCGATCTTCCGGGCGTACACTGGTTCTATTGCCAGTGGTTCTGCCACGCACTCCACATGGAAATGCGCGGCCGAATGCTGGTTGAAAAAGCCTAGCTCGAAAAATCGAAGGAACTGAAATCGTGGTTAAGCTGAACCATCAACGACGCAACCGGGCACTTGGCGGACTTATTCTGGCAAGCTGCCTGATGTTGCGCTCTCCTGATGGAGCAGCGGCCACGATTTCGGTATCACCGGGAGCTGATAACCTCGGCAAAGCTATTGCCTTGGCCGCTGCCGGTGATGTCCTTCACCTCAGTCAGGGCATTCATAACGGCCCTGTTGTTATCGATAAACCCCTCAGCCTTCTTGGACAAAACGGCAGCATGATCAAAGGATCCGGCGAAGGATCAACGATTACCGTCGCTGCGCCCGATGTTATCATCCGGGGCCTGACGGTGACCGGTTCGGGAACCGCACTGGCAACTATGGATTCCGGTATATTTGTTAACAAATCCGGAGACCGCGCACAGGTTGAAGGCAACCGAATTGAAGGTAATCTGTTCGGTGTTTATTTCTGGGGGCCGAACGATGCCATTATGCTCGGCAACACCGTCATCGGCATGAAAACGCATCACGTCAATTCACGCGGTAACGGAATAAGCCTGTGGAATACACCAGGCTCGATTGTCGAAAATAACGACTTCAGCTTTGGTCGTGACGGCATTTTCACGACGACAAGCCGCAACAATATTTTCAGAAACAACCGTTTTCGCAATGTCCGCATTGCTGTCCATTACATGTACACCAACAACAGCGAAGTCAGCGGCAACCTCTCCGAAGGCAATCACGTTGGTTATGCGCTGATGTTTTCGAAAAAGCTTGTGGTCCGGGGCAACCGCTCCATTAACGACCGCGACCATGGCATCTTGCTGAATTTTGCCAACGCTTCCGTAATTGAAGGCAATAACGTCAAGGACGGAAAAACAAAATGTGTTTTTATCTATAATTCGAACAAAAACCTATTCGCCCGAAACCGTTTCAGCGGTTGCGGGATCGGCGTTCATTTCACGGCGGGGTCTGAACGCAACATCATGACGGCCAATGCTTTTATCGCCAACCGCACTCAGGTCAAATATGTCGGGTCAAGGAATCTCGACTGGTCCGATAAGGGTCTGGGAAATTTCTGGAGCGATAACCCGGCGTTTGACCTTGATGGCAATGGTATTGCTGATGCGGCTTATCGGCCCAATGATATGGTGGATCGTGTTGTCTGGGCACATCCAACGGCCAAACTGCTGCTCAACAGCCCGGCCGTGCAGGTGCTGCGCTGGGCCCAGTCGCGCTTCCCTGCCCTGCTGCCAGGTGGCGTCGTTGATACCGCCCCGCTCATGACCCCTCCACAACAGGAAATCTCGGCAAATTGGAAGATGAACCCATGACAATGGCTACGCTACAATTTGAAGGTGCTGGAAAAACCTACGACGGGAAAACGGTTCTTGATGATGTGTCGCTGAACATCAATGAAGGAAGCGTCGTCGCGCTGGTTGGCCACAACGGTGCCGGAAAAACAACAATGATGAAGCTGCTGCTTGGCCTGATCCGACCGTGCTCAGGTCAGGTCAGGGTTCTCGGCCTTGACCCGGCAGGACCGGAGGGTTCGGAAGCCAAACGCAATCTTGGGTTTTTACCGGAAACCGTCGCCTTCCAACAGGCCATGACCGGGCTCGATGTGCTGAATTTCTATGCCCGTCTGAAGCGCGCTGATCTGAATGCCAATCGCACACTGCTTGCGCGCGTCGGCCTGGCCGATGCCGCCGGACAGCCGGTCAAAACCTATTCCAAGGGTATGCGTCAGCGTCTGGGCCTCGCTCAGGCCTTGCTGGGTGCGCCCCGGGTGATGCTTCTGGATGAGCCGACGACGGGTCTTGACCCGGCGCTGAGGCGCAGTTTCTACGATACCCTGTCCGCGTTGAAACGCGAGGGCGTAACCGTTCTGTTGTCATCGCATGCGCTGTCTGAGCTGGAATCGCGGATCGACAAGGTAGCGATCATGAACAACGGCAAACTGATCGCCAGCGGAACCCTGTCGGAGCTTCGCAATCAGGCCCGTGTTCCGGTGCGCATCCGGTTGCGCACCCGAGACGGTCAGGCCAATGAAATCGCCAATCAACTCAGCGGCGCTGAAATCAGTCGGGTCAATGGACAAATCGTTGAATTTGTCTGCGCACCCGAAGAAAAAATGGTTCTAGTCAGACGGGTTTCCGAACTTGGGGTCG
The DNA here is from genome assembly GCA_021775105.1 of Rhodospirillales bacterium. Taxonomy (GTDB): domain Bacteria; phylum Pseudomonadota; class Alphaproteobacteria; order Rhodospirillales; family Casp-alpha2; genus JAJFIJ01. Next base: position 3,152 of record JAJFIJ010000329.1, read on the forward strand.
CCATCGAAGACATGGAAATTGATTTGCCGACACTCGATCAGCTTTATTCGCACTATCGTAATGACGGGCGCGACGACGGAGGTCTGCAATGAACCCTACTCTTATCATCGCCGGGCAGGAAATTCGCGACGGATTTCGCAATCGCTGGATTCTCGCCCTGACCGGAATTCTTGCCATTTTTGCGCTCAGCCTGACTCTGCTCGGCAGTGCGCCCGGCGGCACTGTCGGTGCCAGCCCGTTGCTGGTCACCGTTGTCAGCCTGTCGAGTTTAACCATCTTCCTGCTGCCGCTGATTGGTTTGATGCTGTCCTACGACGCCGTTGTCGGTGAAGTTGAGCGCGGCACCATGCTGTTGCTATTGTCTTACCCTGTCGCCCGCTGGCAGGTCATGGCTGGCAAGTTTCTTGGTCATATAGCAATCCTCGCGTTCGCCACGGTCATCGGATACGGACTGGCTGGCGGCGTCGCCGCTTATTCGGGTGATGGCGTCGAGGCCGATACCTGGCTTGCATTTGCCACCATGACCGGATCGTCGATCGTCCTGGGTGGTGCCTTTCTTGCGATCGGCTATCTGATCAGCACCTGTGTGCGCGAACGGGCAACGGCAGGCGGCATTGCCATCGGTGTCTGGCTGTTCTTCGTCTTGATCTACGATATGGCCCTGCTTGGGCTATTGGTCGGTCAGGGCGAAGCCATTGCCGACGGCATGTTTCATGCCCTGCTGCTGGCCAATCCGGCCGATGTTTATCGATTGTTCAATCTCGGCGGGTTCGAGAACATCGCCACACTTTCCGGCACCATCGGCATGATGGCCGACGTCAAACTTCCCGCGTGGGCGTTGGGAATGGTACAATTGGCCTGGGTCATTGTTCCACTTGGTGCCGCCGGCTTGTTGTTCAGAAAAAAGGAGATATGAGATGCTGTTCCTGAAATCATCCTGTCTCGCAGTTGTTCTGGCATTCGGACTGTCGGCTTGTACAGAGGAAGAGATCGCTAAACTTCCGGCACCCGCCCCGCTAACCATCGAAGCGGTGGGATACTACTGCAATATGACGATCACCGACCATCAGGGTCCGAAAGGACAGGTCAGACTGAAAAGCCTGAAAAAGCCGCTGTGGTTCTCGTCTGTGCGTGACACCGTCGCCTTCACATTGTTGCCGGAAGAGCCCAAGGACATCATCGTCGTTTACGTCACCGACATGTCAAACCCCGATGCCTGGACCAATCCGGAAAATCGCGACTGGATTGAGGCAATGGCGGCTCATTTCGTTATCGGCAGCTCAAAAAAGGGCGGCATGGGCGCGGCTGAACCAGTGCCTTTTGCCACCAGACAGGCGGCCGAAGGGTTTGCCGCTGAGTACGGCGGCAAGATTGCCGCCTTCTCCGAAATCCCCGAAAGCGCCGTTCTCGGCACGGTCGAGATTGGCAGCAATAACGACAACAAGGAATATGGTGGATGAGCAATTCTCTCAACCGGCGACGGTTTATCACGATCAGCGCCAGTGCACTGGCTGTCACACTTGTTCCGGGCGCAGGCCCAAATGCCAATCCGTCACTGGTTCGCTGGCGGGGCATTGCCATGGGTGCACAAGCGGAACTGCTCCTGAACCATCCCGACCGCAACAAAGCCGAAGACGCCCTGCAAGAGGTTCAGGATGAAATCAGGCGTCTCGAAAAAATCTTCAGCCTGTATGATGGCGCGTCCGCCCTGTCTCGTCTTAATCAGGCAGGCTCACTCGACATGCCATCGCTTGATCTGGTCAGATGTCTGGATGACGCTCGCCAGATCGCAGAAATTACAGGCGGCGCCTTTGATGTTACCGTTCAACCGTTGTGGGATGTTTATGCTCGCCATTTTGCCGCGTCACCCGATAGCAACGACGGCCCCGACACCAGCGATATCGCAAAGGTAGCCACGCTAATTGATTTCTCCGCCGTTCAGAACGACTCCCAGCGTGTTGCGTTTGCAAAACCCGGCATGAAAGTCACGCTTAACGGTATCGCACAGGGGTATATTACGGACAGAGTTTCGGAATTGCTGAAAGCGCGCGGGTTCGGGAACGTGCTGATCGATCTTGGTGAAACGCGGGGCCTTGGGCAGAAACAGCCCGGCATCGACTGGAAAGTCGGGATCAGGGCAGCGGACGGGTCTGATACCCTGATCAGGAAAATCGCGCTTCGCGACAAGGCGATCGCCACATCGGGCGGTTACGGAACGCGGTTCACTGCAAACGGGGTTCACCACCACCTGTTTGACCCCAAAACCGGCCAAAGCGCCAACCAATGGCAGTCGGTAAGTGTGATTGCCGCAGATGCAACACGGGCCGATGCCCTGTCGACGGCATTTTCCAGCCTGCCGGAACCCGACATTTGCCGGATTGCCAACACGTTGCAGATATCCGTAATCGCCAACGCTTCGACGGAAACAGTTCTGATCAACATCTAAAGGAAATCCGGGACGCGCCAACGAATTGGGGTTATGCTGGCGTATGGGTTCTGGAGAATACCATGCGAATTGATGTGATTTCGGATACGGTTTGTCCGTGGTGTTTTATTGGCAAGCGACGACTGGAGCAGGCGTTAGCGTTGCGCCCGCACATCAAACCTGAAATCAACTGGCGCGCCTTTCTGCTTAACCCGGAAATACCGCCGGAAGGGCTGGACAGGTCAATCTATCTGGTCAAGAAATTTGGTTCTGAATCCCGCGTTCGACGTATTTACGGGGCGATCAGTGATGCCGGACTGTCCGTTGAAATCGATTTCGCCTTTGATCGTATCGACAAAACACCAAATTCTGTCGATTCTCATCGCCTGATCCGTAAAGCCGACGAAATCGGTAACGGTGCGGAGGTGGTTGAGGCGCTATTCAGCGCATTTTTCGTTGATGGACTCGACATTGGTGACAGGTCCCTGCTTGTTCGGATCGGTGCAAATCACGGCCTTGATGCCGAAGAACTGGCCGACTATCTGGAAACCGATCAGGACATATCAGAAATTTACGACGAAAATGCCAGCGCCCACCGTCTCGGTGTCAATGGCGTTCCGGCGTTCGCCTTTAACAATAACTGGGTAATCTCCGGGGCGCAGGAACCCCAGGTTCTGGCCCGTATGCTGGATGCTGCCAATGCCGCAGAAAATGCCGCCTGATCAGAAACCGAAGGCCGCCGAACCCGGAGCAGCTTCGCTGCACCAGATCACCATGTCTTTTTCACCGGAAGAAGACCGCATACTCCTGCGCATCAGTACGACAGATGGTTCAGAATACCAGCTCTGGCTGACAAGGCGGTTTATCAGGGTTCTGTGGGGGGCCCTTTTGCAAACGCTGGAGCGCGATCCGGAACTGAAGAAAGCCGTGATGCCGGAAGTCAAGGATGCGATCATGGGCATGCGCCATCAGGAAGCCCTTGCCTCTTCTGATTTTGAACAACCGCATCAGGATGGCAAACGCAACCTGACGTCAAACACCGGACCACTGATCGTCACCGGCGGCACGGTAACGCCTATGAAAAACGGTACCACGCGGCTGACCTTTGCCACGGCGGACGGTAAAGGCATCAACTTTTCGCTCGATGAAAAACTGCTGCATGCGACCTGCCATCTGATCATTTCAACGACACAGAAAGCCGAATGGGACCTCGATCTGATGATCGGCGATCCGACGGTTATCGCCGCCGACAAATCGGTCATTCACTAAAGCGCTTTATACATATAGGTCGTCGAGTCAAAACGCTCCTCTTCCGGCGCACGGCAATATCCGGGGATCACACCGGCAGTTTGATACCCGAGCGTCCGATAAAGCGGTTCTGCCGTATCACCGGTCCGGGTATCAAGGGTCAGCAGATGTTTGCCAAGGTCGCGGGCGCGGCCCTCCAGTTCAGCCATCAACAGCCTGGCAATCCCCCTGCCTCTGAAATCCGGATGAACCAGCAGCTTCGAGACCTCAGCGCGATGAACCTGATTGGGAAAGACATCCATATCCAGTTGAACGGTGCCAACAGCCCTGCCCGCCGTTTCGGCGTTCAGCAGGATGCGTACACCCGAGTTCAGGGCTGGCAACACTTTTCCGGACCAGAAGGACCGGCTGTCATCCGTTGAATAGGGCAGGATAAATCCGACGCTGGCACCGGCGTTGACGGTCGCATGCAGGATGTCAACAAGATCATCAAGACAGTTCCCGAAATCACCCGCCCTGATTTCCCTGATCGTAACTTCTGTCATCTTCCTTTCACACCAGAACAAGCATGTATTTGGCCGCCTTGCCTTTGGCGGTCCGAAACTCGCTCGCCCCAAAAAGCTGATAGCGCAGACAGTCGCCGACGTTCAGCTTGTATTCCTCTCCGTCAATGACAACTTCCAGCGTGCCTTTCTGCAGAATCAAATGGTGCTCCATCCCCGGCACCGACGGCGCGTCGTAACGAACGCTGGTATCTGCTTTCAGGTCACACTCAAGCACCTCAGCAGCCAACGGCTCCGCCACTGGCGACACGGCCCGGCGAACAAACCCGGTCGTGTCATCGGCCCAGACAGCCTGCGCGTCCCGCTTGACAACCATGCTGAACCCCTCCTCAACCATCGCCAGCAACCTCGACATGGTCATCGCGTAAGCCGATGCAAGTTTGCCAAGAACTTCCGCCGTCGGGCTAACGGTAGCGTTCTCCAACCGCGACAGCGTCGCCCGGCTAACCCCGCTCCGTTCAGCCAGTTGATCCAGCGACCAGCCGCGATCATGACGGAGTTGCTTGAGATGGGATGCGAGTTTTGAGGTTAATGTGTCGATCACAGTCAATATTCCATTTATGAAAATAATTCTCATTAATGGAATATATATACTATACTGGATTGGTCAAACTTGATCGGAGACTTCAGGTGTCGGATTTACGTTACATCTTTTCGATTCCTCCACAATCCCAGACCCGGGAGGACCGTACAATCACTTGAGAACTGGTGGACCCCAGCTGAACGCAAGTTTAGGAGAAGCGCGTGATCATTTATCCCACAATCGAAATACAGGACAGCAAATGCGCCATTTTCCGGCGGGGTCGGAGCGAAGGTGCCAAAGTATTTGATATCAAACCGCAGGATGCGGCACTTCGGTTTGCCAAAGCGGGCGCCGAATGGCTACATATTACCGATCTCGACGGTGTCAAGCAGGGTGGTCGCCATAACGCCGACATCATCACCGACATCATCTCGAGTGTTGATATCCCCGTGCAGGTCGCTGGCGGCATCCGAACGATCGACGCGGTTCACTGGTGGCTGGAACATGGCGCGGCCCGAGTGGTTTTGGCCACAGCTGCAGTCAAGGATCGGCATCTGGTGCAGGAGGCCTGCACGCTCTATCCGGATAAAGTCGTGATCGCTATTTATTCCCACAACAACAAAGCTGTGGTCGAAGGCTTGACCGAAGTGACGGCCTTTACGCCCCTTGATCTGGCAAAGGAGCTCGAGAAATCCGGCCCGGCCGCCATCATGTTCACCGACATGGACATGAGCGACGCGTTACCCGACGCGAGTTTCGCATTGACCGCCGAAATCGCGCAAGAGCTCGATATTCCCGTCATCTCCAGCGGTTGCGTCAATAGCCTTGATGATGTGTCCATCCTGAAGCAATTGCCCAAGGTTGCAGGTGCAGTCATCGGTCGGGCGTTGTTTAACAACAAGGTTTCACTGGAAGAAGCAATAGCCATCGGTAACATGCCCTTCACACGGGCCGAATTCACCTGATGAGGAAGTGTTGAACAGCGTGTAGCTGGTCGTCTCGGAGTTCATTCAGCGACAATTTTCGCCAGTTCACTCGCCAGGTACTGGACGCCTTCAAAGCGGTCGACAGGGGTGTCCCAGCGGCGCATGAAGACGAGTTTGTGGTCGGGGCGGAGTTTGGCGGTGCCTTTCTGGCCGGTCAGGAAAGCGACCAGACCGGCGGGGTTGGCGAAATCGTTCTTTCTGAACGACACCACGGCACCTTTGGGACCCGCATCAACTTTTTCGATTCCGGCACTTTTGCAGAGATTCTTGAGCTTGACGGTCTTTAGCAGATTTTCAACCTCGTCCGGCAAGCGCCCGAAGCGATCGATCATTTCCGACGCGAAACCCTCGATCTCCTGGCTGCTGGTCAACCATGCAAGACGGCGGTAAAGGCCCATGCGGACCGTCAGGTCGGCGACATAGGTATCGGGGATCAGTACCGGCACGCCGATACCGATCTGCGGGCTCCATTCGTCGTCGGCCATCTCATGGCCCTCAAGCCCACGGGCTTCGGCAACGGCTTCTTCCAGCATCTGCTGATAAAGTTCGATGCCAACTTCGCGGATATGACCGGACTGCTCATCACCGAGCAGGTTTCCGGCACCACGAATATCGAGATCGTAACTGGCGAGCGAGAACCCGGCCCCCAGGGTGTCGAGTGTTTGCATGACCTCAAGACGCTTTTCTGCGGTTTTTGTCAGTTTGCGCTTTGGCGGCAGGGTCAGGTAGGCATAGGCCCGCGTTTTCGAACGCCCGACCCGGCCCCTTAGTTGGTAGAGTTGGGCAAGACCAAACATGTCAGCGCGGTGCAGGATAATGGTATTGACCGATGGCAGATCAAGACCCGATTCAACAATGTTGGTCGACAGCAGGATGTCGTAGGACCCGTCGTAAAAATCACCGATAGTCTTCTCAAGATCGGTCGCCGATAGCCTTCCGTGCGCCACCGCGATCTTGGCTTCCGGCACCAGTTCATTGAGCGCATCCTCCACACCAGCCAGATCGGCAACACGGGGACAGACATAAAAGGTCTGCCCGCCCCGGAACCGCTCGCGCAGAATGGCTTCGCGGATAATCACCGGATCATAGGGCATGATGAAGGTACGCACCGCCAGACGGTCGACCGGCGGGGTGGCGATCAGGCTCATTTCACGGATGCCGCTTAAAGCCAGTTGCAGGGTCCGCGGGATCGGCGTCGCTGTCAGGGTCAGGACATGGACGTTGGCCTTGATCTGTTTCAGACGTTCCTTGTGGGCGACGCCAAAGTGCTGTTCCTCATCAATCACCAGCAGGCCAAGGTCACGGAATTTGACATCCTTGGCAATCAGCGCGTGGGTGCCAATGACGATATCGACCTGCCCGTCGGCCATACCCTTCTTGGTCCCGGTTGCATCCTTGGTGCTGACCAGCCGTGACAACTGCTCGATACGGATGGGGAACCCCTGAAAGCGTTCGGTGAAATTCTTGTAGTGCTGGCGGGCAAGCAACGTTGTCGGCACGACGATGGCGACCTGTTCGCCGTTCATCGCGGTGACGAAGGCAGCGCGCATGGCGACCTCGGTTTTGCCAAATCCGACATCACCGCAGATCAGACGATCAACCGGACGACCACTGGTCAGGTCTTCGATAGTTTGCTTAATCGCCCGTGCCTGATCTTCGGTTTCTTCAAAGGCAAAGCGCGAACAGAATTCATCATAACTGCCATCGGGGATGGCGACCGCCGAACCCTGACGCAATTCGCGGACCGCTGCAGTCTTGATCAGGGCTTCGGCCATGCCCTTGACCCGTTCCTTCATCCGCGCCTTACGCGCCTGCCAGGCGGCCCCGCCAAGGCGATCCAGCTGCGCCCCTGCCCCTTCGGATCCATAGCGCGAAATCACTTCGATATTTTCGACCGGCAGGAACAGCTTGTCGCCATCTGCGTAAAGCAGGCGCAGGCAATCATGCGGCGCGCCACCGACAGAGATGGTTTCCAGCCCGTCGAACTGGGCAATGCCGTGTTCCATGTGAACGACCAGATCGGATTCAGACAGCGACGATGCTTCGGCAATAAAATTCTCAGCCTTGACCTGATGGCGACCTTGACGGTTCAGGCGATCGCCGAGAATATCCTGCTCGGTAATCAGACACAGGTCGCCGGCAACAAAGCCGCGATCAAGATGCAGGATAACCAGCGACGGGAACTCCGACGCCCCCCGCCCGACTTCCTGCCAGCTATCCGCCTGCCAGCAGCCGATCAGACCGTGTTCGGCAAGCAACCCCTGAAGCCGTTCACGCGACCCCAGCGAATAAGCGGCAATGACAACCCGTTTGCCTGATTTTAGTAACTCTGTGATGTGTTCACGCACGCCATCGAACACACTGACGTCGCGCTGCACCCGGATATCGGCAAAATCACGCCCGCCATGACCCCCGGCATCAAAACTGTCGATGCCGTTTTCCGGCGTGGCAAACGGAGAGAATACGGCGACTCCGTGTGACGCGAGCCGTTTGTCCCACTCCCCGGCATCGAGATAGAGGCTGTTTGGCGGAACCGGACGATAGGGTGCGCCGCCGCTGTCGCCGGTGAACGTGGCGCGGGCCGAGAAGTATTCGCTGATCAGATCAAGGCGGGATTCGCGCGCTTCATCAACCTGATGATCAAGAAAAACGGTAGCCTTCGGCAGGTAATCAAAAAGGGTTTCCAGATCGTCATGGAAGAGCGGTAACCAGTGTTCCATTCCGATATGGCGCTGGCCCGCCGAAACCGCTTCATACAGGGGATCATCGCCACCGCCCTCGCCAAACTGGACGCGGTATCGGGATCTGAATTTTGAAATGGTTTCTTCGCTCAACACCACTTCGCTGACCGGCTTGAACACCAGCGTACCGATCTTTTCGTCTTCTTCGGAAACCGAGCGCTGGG
>JAJFIJ010000330.1 GCA_021775105.1 Rhodospirillales bacterium
GTTTTTGAGGACTGACGTGGGCAATGTGGGGGTTTTTGCATACCATGTTAATTTTGAATTTTTGAGAATGTCAGAATTCTGCGGTTTTTTCTGTTCGAAGTAACGGGCGGCGCGAAAATGTGGAGACCGGAAGGGTTAATGTTGTGTTTTTTTGGGCATGTTGATCTTGCTGAACCCCATACATTCTCGTCGTTATGTGGGTTTTGCAGGGGTTTTAGACCTTTTATGGGGGGAAAGTGGGGGTTTTTGCATACGATGCCACTCTTGAAAATTCGGAAACTGGCGGAATTCCGGGGATTTTTATCGCCAGAGGATCGCCGGGGGCGAAAAGATGGGGGTTTATGGGGGTAAATGGGGGTTTTGCTGTTTTCGCCGGGGCGCGGGCAGCGGTCAGTTGAAAAACAGAACTTTATGGGGATTCATGGGCAATGATCGGGATTTATGGCCATTTGGCGGCGAAAATGGGCGATAAAATGGCCATCAATGCCCATCTTTCCCCGACTGTCTGGCCCGGAAAATTGTCCCCGTACAGGCTTGATCTTGATGTCTGTCGGCATAGCAACCATAAAGGATTTCAAACACCCGTCTCTCCGCCCGAGGTTCCTGCATGCCACGCCTGAAACACCTGCTGATTGTTGTGGTCGCTTTTGCCGCGGGCGCAACGCTGGCCTTGCCGGTGCCCGCCGATACACCCGCCAATGTTCTGCCGACGCTGGCGATTACGGTGTTTACCGTCGGTCTCTGGGCAACGGGCGCGCTGGCCGAATACATCACGTCGCTGATTTTCTTTGCCCTCGCCATCGGCCTTTCGGTCGCCCCGCCGGAAGTTGTTTTCTCCGGCCTCGGGTCCAGTGCCTTCTGGCTGGTGGCGGGCGGCATGGTGATCGGCATTGCCGCCGACCGGACCGGATTGGGACGCTATCTTGCCCATACCTTCACCCGCAGAATGAACGCCTCATACACACAGATCATTACCGGCATCGTCATCGGTGCGGTGGCGCTTTCGTTTCTGCTGCCGTCCTCCATGGGCCGACTGGTTATCCTGATGCCGATCATTCTGGGACTGGCCGACAACCTTGGCTTCGAAGAAGGCTCACGCGGGCGCACCGGCATGGCACTGGCCTGCGCGCTGGGCACTTTTTACGTGCCGCTGACGATCCTGCCGGCCAACCTGCCGAACGTGGTGCTCGCCGGTGTTGCCGGCACCCTTTACGATCTGCCGATAACCTACGGCGAATATCTTTTAATGCATTTTCCCATAACCGGCGTCATCAAGGGCGGGTTTCTGGTCATCTTCATCAGCTATCTGTTTCGAAGTGACATGTCCGAGTCCACCAAATCCAATGCGATCCCGACCCTCAATGCCGACGGGCAGCGGCTGGCGTTTATCCTGTCGTGTGCGCTGATTGCCTGGGCCAGTGATTTCATTCATGGCATTGCGCCGGGCGTTGTCTCCGTATGCGCTGCCGTGCTTTGCCTGATGCCGGGAATTGGCGTTATCAAACTGGCCAACCTGAAAGGCAATACCAGCTATCAGACGCTGATCTACGTGATCGCCATTCTGGGCGTTGGTTCCGTCATCTCAACCACCGGTGCCGGCAGCCTGATCGCCACGGAAGTTCTGAAAGTTATCCAGTTTTTGCCCGGACAGCCGGTTCATACCTACGCCGCGTTTTCCGGGCTGAGCACAGCGTTCTCGACCTTTGCCACCCTGCCCGGCATGATTGCCATCATGGCACCGTTCGCCGATCAGGTCGCCGACAGTTCCGGGTTGTCGGTGTTTGTCATCCTGATGATGATCGTCAACGGTTTCTCGACCCTGTTTCTGCCCTATCAGAGCGCACCGATCATGGTTGGCCTGCGGCTTGGCGGGGTCGGCCTCACGACAGCAACACGGGTGATGTTGCCGCTTGGTTTGCTGACCCTGATCCTGTTGCAGCCCTTGAATTATCTGTGGTGGCAATGGCTGGGTTATCTGGGATGAGGTTTTTATATAGCAAATCCCGAGCAGATGGGTTCATCTGCGACGACGTATTTGCGCATAAACAAAGGTTGGAGGAGTTTCGGTGAGCCCGGGCGAACCGGAAATACTCTAATCCCGCTTGCGAAACAGATCACCCAACCAGAACGCCTGTGCACCGATGGCACCGAACGGCAGCAACACCCAGACAACGTCGAACGCTGACAGGATGAGGACAATAAAACAGAACTCTGCCCGACTGAGGGTGTGAAAAATATAAAACAGCTTTTGCCCAATGGTTTTATCCGTTCCCATCTCTGATGTGTCTTCAGACTCCTCTTCGAGTTCGGTTGAGGCTTCTTGTCGTTCTGCTTTGCGGGCCTGTGCGAAGCGATTCACCCGAACGAGGTCGACAATATAGTCAACGGTCGACCCGGCTGCCGCAATCAGCCCCAGCCACAGCCACCAGATTTCGCCGTCAGCTATCCACACGCCATAGCCAAGGCAGGCGAATATGGCGGTATCGATAATCCAGTCAACAAAGTCATCAAACGCTGCACCAAAGGGCGAACATTGGCCCTTCAACCGCGCTATCACACCGTCGCAGTAATCCAGCGCATAACTGACAACCAGTAAAAGACTGCCATAAACGTTAAAAATAAATTCGCCTTTCAGAAACAGGGCGCACCCGGTCAAGCCGATAATCATCGAGATAAAGGTCACCTGATTGGCGCTTATCGGTAGCCTGATCAGAACGAGGGACAAAAAATATCCCAATTGGCGCGACAGGGGAAACAGCGCGTCCGGCTTGATGACAGGCGGCTCACTGTTCCCCGGTTTCCCGGCATCCAGATTAACTTGAATGGACACAGACATGATTTGTTAACCCTGCACGCAAATAATGAGTGCTATGTAACCCGATGGAATGGTCGGAACAACCAGATTAACTCCCTGTCACTTCGGGTTTGTGCGACATTTGATCAAATGATAGGTTCCGCCCGATCAGAACATCCGATTTTGCAACGCTCCAACTCAGGAAGATGCTTTGGCTAAAGTTCTTTCGTACATAGGACTTATTGTCGGCCTTGCGGTGATGACCGGCCTTATCGCCTGGCAGGGACTTGGCGAAGTCTCTGATCTTATACTGGCGTCCGGATGGCCGATCCTGCTGGTGCCGCTGGCCTGGAGCCCGACGGTCGTCCTCGGCACCATGACGTGGCGCCTGCTGTTTGCCCCCGGCAAGGAGCCAACCTTCAAGGATACGTTCATGGCGCTGTGGATGGGGCGCTCAATCAACACACTGCTTCCTGTTGCCAGCATTGGCGGTGAAGTGGTCAAGGCGCGCATGCTGATTTTATGGGGACACCCGAAGGCGGAAGCCAGCGCGTCTGTTGTTGTTGACAAAACCGTACAGGTGTTTGGCGTTATCATCTGGGGACTGATCGGTGTATCGCTGCTGGTTCACTACTCCGTCGAACAGGATTTGATTGCCGCCGCCCTGACCGGCTTCGCCGTGTTGGGGGCTGCATGCGCCGGATTTGTTCTGGTGCAGAAGGCAGGCATGGCCCGGGTGATGGTCAATTCTGCTCACAAGGTAACCAAATCCGACTATTTCGAAAACATGAAAGACGGGGCCGAACGCGTCGATGAATGTGTGCGCGGCAGTTATTCGCGACACGGTCGATTGGCACTCGCCATCTTCTGGCGCGCCCTCGCTTTGATTTTACAAACCGCCGAAGTTTGGGCTGCGGCTTATGTGCTCGGACATCCGATAACGATTATGGAAGCGATGTTCCTGAAAAGCATGACCTCGACTTTAAGCGACGTTGCCTTCGTGATCCCCAATGCCTACGGCATTCAGGAAGGGGCGTTTGTTGTTCTCGGCGCCATGATTGGATTGCCGCCGGACCTGATGCTGGCCGTGTCACTGTCGATCCGCATACGTGAACTGATTGTTGATGTGCCGGGTCTGGTGATATGGCAGCATGCGGAAGGTCATCATTTTTTCAAAAAGCGCAAATTATCCGCGTCAGAGAAAATCTAGATGGATATTTTGCTCTATATAATCTCGGCCATTTTTGCAGCTTCTCTCGGGTATATGCTGATTGCCAGCTATTGCGTCCTGAAATTCAAACGCAGGCTTTCCAGCCTCTCCAGTCAATCTCAGGAATGCCCGGGTGTTACATTATACAAACCCCTTCACGGTCTGGACTATGGCCTGAAACAGAACCTGCTCAGTTTCTGCCTGCAGGACTATCCGGAGTTTCAAATCATTTTTGGCGTTTCCGATGCTGATGATCCGGCCATATCCGTTGTCCGCGATATTATGGCCGAGCGCCCAGACATTGATATGGAACTGGTCATCAATAACATCTCGAACGGCAACAACCCGAAAATCAGCAATCTGATCAATATGGATCGTGTTGCAAAATACGATTTTCTGATAATCTCTGACAGCGATATGCGGGTCGAGCCGGACTATATAAACCGCGTGATCGCCGGATTTGATTCCGATCAGGCCGGACTGGTCACCTGCCTTTATAAGGCAACGCCGGCACCGGGTCTCGCTTCCAACCTGGGTGCGATGTTCATAAATCAATGGTTTACCCCCTCCTCGCTTATTCCAGCAACTTTCGGTGGCTTGCAGCACTGTTTTGGCGCAACGATGGCAATTCACCGAAATGTGCTTACCGAAATCGGCGGACTGGAAGCACTGGTTGGTAATCTTGCGGATGATTACACACTCGGTCGACTGGTCAGGGAGGCCGGATACAAGGTCCGTCTGGCCAGTGTCGCTGTCGAAAATATCGTCGAGGAAACAGGCCTGAAATCGTTGATGCTACACGAGCTACGCTGGGCGAGGACCATTCGCTCCGTTGAACCGTTGGGCTTTCTCTCAACCTTCATAACCGACACCATACCCCTTGGAATACTGTTGAGCCTGTTGACCTGGCTGGCAGGTCACGGATGGGCTCCGGTTACCGCACCCCTGGCTTTGGCGATATTCGCTCGAATTCTCTTGCTTTTCTCGACAAAGGTCACATTTTCCTCTAAACACCCCGTCTCAATTTGGATCATTCCTGTTCGCGATTTGCTTTCCCTGTTTGTAAGGCTTTCGTGTTTCACTGGTCGGACTGTAAATTGGCGCAATTCGGCACTTTCCGTAGACAAGGGCGGTGAAATCAACACCCCGGTTTCCCGCAGCAAGGTAGATAATGAGTATGAAAAAAACGCTGTTCCTGAGTCCCCCGTCCTTTGAAGGATTTGATGGTGGTGCTGGTTCACGATACCAGTGCAAACGTGAGGTACAGTCTTTCTGGTACCCGACGTGGCTGGCTCAGTTGGCCGCACTGGTTCCTGACAGCACACTGATTGATGGTCCTGCTGGCGGATATACGCTCGATCAATTGCTGCCGGAAGCCCCGAAATATGAAGTGCTGATCGTTTATACATCGACGCCAACCTTTACCAATGACGTTCAGGTTGCCGATGCCATGAAGCAGAAAAATCCCGATCTGCTGATCGGATTTTGCGGGGCGCATGTGATGATCAATTGGCAATCGGCGATGGCGGCTTCCAATAACATTGATTTCGTCTGCGACAAGGAATTTGATTTCACCGTCAAGGAAGTCTGTGAAGGCAACCCGCTGTCGGAGGTTATGGGCCTGTATTACCGCGATGGTGACAAGGTTGTTAAGTCAGGCGAGCGGGCGATCATTCACGACATGGATTCCCTGCCCTGGGTCACACCCGTCTATAAAAAGTTCCTCGACACCAAAAACTATTATAACGGTTACATGTTGCACCCCTACATGTCGCTCTATACGGGCCGGGGCTGCAAATCACGGTGCACCTATTGCCTGTGGCCACAAACAATTTCCGGACACAATTACCGAACCCGTTCGGTCAAGGATATTGCCGCCGAAATCGCCTACGCGCAAAAAGAATTCCCCGAAGTGAAGGAATTTTTCTTCGATGACGATACGCTGACCGATAATATTGAACACGTCGAAGCACTGGCGATTGAGCTCGGGAAACTGGGTGTTACGTGGTCGTGCAACGCCAAAGCCAACGTGCCAAGGAAGACACTGGAAGTCCTGGCGGCAAACGGTTTGCGTCTGTTGCTGGTTGGTTACGAATCGGGCAATCAGAAAATTCTCAACAACATGAAAAAGGGTGTACGTCTGGATTTTGCCCGGCAGTTCACCAAGGATTGCCATGAGTTGGGCATCCTCATCCACGGCTGTTTCATTATGGGCCTGCCCGGCGAAACCAGAGACACGATCAAGGAAACCATGGCCTACGCCAAGGAAATCAATCCAAAAACCATTCAGGTTTCCCTGCCCGCCACCTATCCCGGCACCTTTCTTTATAAACAGGCCATGGAAAACGGCTGGTTGCAGACGGATGAGGTGACGTCCGGGTTGGTTACTGACAATGGCACGCAGGAAAGTATTCTGAGTTATCCGCATCTGGATAAAACGGAAATTTTCGAAGCCGTTGAAACCTTTTACAAGGATTTCTATTTCCGCCCGGCCAAGATGGCGCAACTGACGTGGGACATGTGCCGCGACTGGGACGTCATGAAACGCCAGCTTCGGGAAGGTAAAGAGTTTTTCAAATTCCTGTGGGGGCGCAAGGAAGCAGCTTGAAAAAACTCATCGTCACTGCTGACGATTTTGGCATCTCGAAAGAGGTTAACGAAGCGGTAGAAACCGCACACATGTCGGGCATCCTGACCGCAACATCGTTGATGGTTGGCGAGGCGTTCGCCGACGACGCCATTAATCGTGCCCGCGACATGCCTGACCTTGGCGTCGGATTGCATGTCGCCCTGTCCAGATCCCGCCCGGTTTCCCCGCCCGAACAGATTCCTGATCTGGTTGACAGCAATGGACTGATGCGACCCGATCTGGTTTCTGCCGGGTTTCGATTTTTCTTTTTACCCGCCGTGCGTCACCAGCTTGAACGTGAAATCACGGCGCAGTTCGACGCTTTTGCTAAATCCGGATTACGACTGGATCATGTCAACGCCCACAATCATCTGCACCTGCATCCGACCGTGCTCAACCTGATGCTGAAAATTGGCAAGGCGTATGGAATGAAATCGATCCGCCTGCCGAGAGGCACAAATTCCAGAGGAATCGGCGCCCTGTTTCTGTCCCCGTGGCTGATACTGATGGCATCACGCCTTCGCAGCCATGGCATTCGACATAATGATGTTTTGCTGGGACTGGACGAAACCGGTGCGCTGGATACGAAGACCTTGATTTCCCTGATCGAAGGTTTATCAGATCAAACGGCGGAATTGATGTGTCATCCGGCGACTGGTCCGTGGGCCGATATGGATCCGATGGCAAAAGAATTCCACCATGATCTGGAATTCAGAGCCCTGATCGATACTGCGACGATTGATGCAATCAAGACCGATGGCATTGAGCTGGTTGCCTACAGAGATATTGAGTGATTGACGTTTGCATGACTGATACCGGCGACTCTTCCCAAACCAAACCGGCTTATATTCTCGGCCGATCCTGGACTCATCGGCTCGCGCTTATTTTCGTGCGTCCGCTGGCAAATACCCCTGTTACCCCCAACCATCTCACGGCACTCCGCCTGATTAGCGGTCTCGCGGCGTGTTATTGCTTTGCTACCGGAGAGCGTGAATTGGTGATCTGGGGCGGTTGGATATGGTTGTTATCAGCATTTCTTGATCGTGCGGATGGCGAGCTCGCACGGGTCAGCGGCAAAACCAGCCCGTGGGGACACAAGTTCGACATGTTCAGTGATTCCGCCGTTACCAGTCTGTTTTTTGTTGCCGGTGGTATAGGGCTCCGCCACAGCGAACTTGGCATCTGGGCGATCATTATGGGTATTGCTGGCGGGCTGGGTGTTCTGGCCGCAGAATACTTCGCCGAACAGATCGACAAACGCAACGATGATCCGGCCGACAGCGCCTATCCTGGTTTCGCCGGGTTCGATTTTGATGATGTGCTCTATCTGTTTGCCGCGATTGCCTGGCTTGACTGGTTCATGCCGTTTGTTGCCGGCGCATCGGTTGGCGCGCCGGCGTTTGCGCTGCTGACCTGGTACAAATGGAAAAAGCTGCCGCCGCTTGAGGCTCCTCAAGAGGAGCTTCAGATCAAGTGAATTTGATCAACACCAAGCACGTCAGCGGTGTACAATAGGTATCTTTGGAACCTTTGTGGCGGGCAAAGAATGCTGTTAATAAAATCATCTTCAAAAGCAATTTTGCTATTAATTCCCTGTATTGCTGTCGCGGTGACCCTGGCGGTCCTGCCAAGAGAAGCATTTTCCGGGTCACCGGCCAAGGCACCTGTTCTGGATCAAACCCTGAAAAGGGCTATCGGGAAGATGACTCCACTCAATGGTAAAAAAATACCTGCACTGGATAACCGCGGGCTGATCATTGCTTTTTTTGCCAGCTGGTGCCCGCCCTGCCGTCCGGAATTCGCCGAACTGAACACCTTGCGTCAAATGTATTCACCGGATGATGTCAGTATTGTCGCCATTAATCTGTTTGAGGATTTTTTTAATGATGACAGTGGCCTCCGAATGAAACGGTTTCTCGGCAAAACTCGACCGGAGTTTACCACCGTCCGGGC
Organism: Rhodospirillales bacterium; assembly: GCA_021775105.1. GTDB lineage: Bacteria > Pseudomonadota > Alphaproteobacteria > Rhodospirillales > Casp-alpha2 > JAJFIJ01. The sequence goes on from JAJFIJ010000330.1 coordinate 8,587, forward strand.
ATCAAATGACGCATTCATTACACAATCGTTCGGCGGCGTTGACCGCATCCCGACACTTTATGTTTATGACCGGACCGGACAGCCCGTCTACACCTTCATCCATCAGAAAGGTGCCGCCAAAACACATGCAACAGCGTTGGAAATTGCGCCACAAATTCAGAAATTTCTATCCAAGCCTATCAGATAAAAAATCCGCGCCAACAAACCGGTTGTACACCTATCCTCATCCTGATGCTGTCGATCCTGACACTTACTTCCATATCCCCCGCTTCGCCTGCATCGCATCTTTTTCTTCAAGCGCATAACGATTGGACTGATCGTGCAGGGCTTTCGCCATTCCCAAAGCCACCATTTCCAGTGCCAGATCAACATGCCCGGAGATGCAGGTTGCGATGGGTGTCATGCCCTTGAATTCTCCGTCAATATGATAACACGCGACACTGTTGACCCGGATCAAGCTGGCCAAAGCTTCTTTAGCCTCTTGTCCACAGTTCCAGGCTTTACCACCGCTATCTGTACATGTTTCATTTAATTCCGGCGCGATACTGCCATGAAGACGAATGTCAATGCCCCCCCAACACTTGTCATCCTTGAGTTTGCTGCCAACCTGAACGGTATTGCCGTCAATTATGCAGGCCCGTCCGGTTATCACGGCATCAGCCCCAACCGGATATGCAAATGGAACTACAATTATCATAACCATCAGAAATCTTATCGCGTGCTGCATCTCCCTCACCCTCCCGGCATCTAAAGACCAAAAACAACAAGATGTGCCTGTATTCACTATTCAAGATAGCCGAACATGCCGGTTTGAGGAAGATGGATCAGTATCGGGCAGCTCCAGCAGCCCGAAAAGGCGGCTAGTCTCCGATCCCCAACGCCGGAAGCCTGAGGCCGTTTTCTCTGGCGCAGTCGAGGGCGATGTCATAACCGGCATCGGCATGGCGCATGACGCCGGTTGCCGGATCATTCCAGAGCACGCGGCCAATGCGTTTCGCCGCCGCTTCCGTACCGTCGCAACAGATCACCATGCCGGAATGTTGGGAGAATCCCATTCCCACCCCGCCGCCATGATGGAGGCTGACCCAGGTCGCCCCCGACGCGCAGTTCAGCAACGCATTCAAAAGCGGCCAGTCAGAGACCGCGTCAGACCCATCTTTCATGGCTTCAGTTTCCCGATTGGGGCTGGCAACCGACCCTGAATCAAGGTGGTCTCGACCAATAACGACAGGGGCTTTCAATTCGCCCGATGCAACCATTTCATTAAATGCCAGACCCAGTTTGTCCCGCACCCCCAGACCAACCCAGCAAATACGTGCCGGTAACCCCTGAAAGGCGATACGCTCGCGGGCCATGTCGAGCCAGTTGTGCAGATGTGTGTCATCGGGGATCAATTCCTTCACTTTCTGATCGGTTTTATAAATATCTTCCGGATCACCCGAAAGGGCTGCCCAGCGGAACGGGCCGATGCCCCGACAGAACAACGGGCGGATATAGGCCGGAACAAATCCCGGAAAATCAAAAGCATCTTTCAGGCCTTCGTCAAATGCGACTTGGCGGATATTGTTACCATAATCCAATGTCGGGACCCCGGCGTTCCAGAAATCCAGCATCGCCTGAACATGGACTTTCATTGACGCGCAAGCGGCGATCTCCACTGCTTTCGGATCAGATTCCCGTTTATCGCGCCATTCGGCCAGGGTCCAGCCCTGTGGAAGATACCCGTTGATCGGATCGTGAGCCGACGTCTGATCGGTTACCATGTCCGGGCGAATACCACGGCGGAAGATTTCCGGGAAAGCATCGGCAGCGTTACCTAGCAGGCCGACCGAAACCACCCGCCCTTTGGCATGCGCCTGTTCGACAATCGCAATCGCCTGATCCAGCGTGTCGGCTTTTTCGTCAAGGTAACGGGTACGCAGACGAAAATCGATGCTGTCAGGGTTACATTCAACTGCGATACACGACGCCCCGGCCATAGTCGCGGCCAGGGGCTGCGCTCCTCCCATGCCGCCAAGCCCGGCCGTCAAAATCCATTTTCCCGAAAGGTCGCCGTTATAATGCTGACGCCCGGCTTCGACAAAGGTTTCGTAGGTGCCCTGAACGATGCCTTGGGAGCCGATATAGATCCACGACCCGGCTGTCATCTGGCCGTACATCATCAAGCCCTTCTTATCGAGTTCGTTGAAATGATCCCAGTTGGCCCAGTGCGGCACAATGTTGGAATTGGCGATCAGGACGCGCGGGGCATCGGCGTGGGTCTGGAAAATTCCAACGGGTTTGCCCGATTGCACAACAAGGGTTTCGGTTTCTTCCAGCCCTTTCAGCGCACGGGTAATCGCATCAAAATCATCCCATGTCCGCGCCGCCCGGCCGATACCGCCGTAAACCACCAACTCGTGCGGGTTTTCCGCGACCTCGGGGTCAAGGTTGTTCATCAACATGCGAAGCGGTGCTTCTGTCAGCCATGATTTGGCATTCAGTTCGGTTCCGCGTGGGCTGCGGATTTCGCGGACATTTTTGCGGGGGTCAGACATCGTTCAGATTCCTTATTTATAGATTACAAGTTGCCATCAAGTGCCAATCGCTCAAGACGGGTCAGAATTTCCTGAAGATGGGGCCGAACCTTTGCAGCCCGATCCTGCCGATACGCCCAGGGCGGGTTTTCTTCCATATAGGCGCGCTGGCCCATTTCCATCTGGATGGCATGAACATCTTGTTCAGGCTGACCATAAGTCCGCGTCGTCCACCCGCCCTTGAAACGACCATTAAGGGCATGGTCAAACCCATCGGTCGCAGCACAGACCGCGACGACGGCCTGCTCAATTGAAGCCGCACAGGTTTCGCCGCCATTGGTACCGATATTGAACACTGGCAATTGCCCATCAAACAGGTAGGGAATGTGCGAACGAATGGAATGACAATCATACAGAACGGCAACATCATGGATCGCCTTTACCCGTTCGATCTGCCCGGCCAGTGCGCTGTGATAGGCATTATGATAATCGCGCACCCGTTCAGCGATTTCGTCTTCGCCGGGTTCCTGATCATCACGATAGATTGGATCTCCGTCAAAAGTTATTGTCGGGCAAACGCCTGTTGTGTTCTGCCCCGGATACAGGCTAACTCCGGACGGGTCGCGATTGGCATCGATGACGTAACGCGAAAACTGCGCCTTTACCACGGTCACATTGGCAAGCAGACCATCATAAAGCTGATCAATCCACCAATCCGTATCGGCGATGGCGCGTCCGGCATCGTTCAGGCGAGAAACAAGATCATCCGGGATTTCCGTTCCCACATGCGGCATGCCAAGCACCACGGGGCCGGTTCCCTCGTTTACATCAAACGGGATCATTTGTTGTCCTCCAGATCAGGCAGGTGTTCTTCACCAACGGCATCAACAATCGCACCTGAACGGATCAGGGTACTCGCAGCTTCAATATCCGGGGCAAGATAACGATCATCCGCCATACTTGCCACATCACCGCGCAACCTGACGATGACCCGTGACAACATTGGACTGGTGATCAACGGGGCGCGAAATTCAACCCCCTGAGCAGCCGTAATCAATTCAATCCCGACAATACGACCAAGATTGTCAGTCATGGTCAGCAAGCGCCGCGCTGCATGAGTTGCCATGGAAACGTGATCTTCCTGATTGGCGCTGGTCGGCGTTGAGTCAACCGAACACGGTGCCGCCATCTGCTTGTTTTCAGACATCAATGCGGCACTGGTCACTTCGGCGATCATCAGGCCAGAGTTGACGCCGGGGTCGGGCGACAGGAACGCCGGCAAGCCGAAATTCATGGCCGGGTCGACCATCAGGGCAATCCGGCGCTG
>JAJFIJ010000034.1 GCA_021775105.1 Rhodospirillales bacterium
GCGCCTGCGGCTTGACCGCGAATATAGGAAGTAAAAACGGATGTCAGCAAAAGCACAAACGATTGAGCAGGTTAACGAACTGACGGATGACAAGTACAAGTACGGTTTTGTCACCGACATTGAAATGGAAACCGCGCCCAAGGGGTTGAACGAAGATATTGTTCGCTTTATTTCGGCCAAGAAAAACGAGCCGGAATGGATGCTGGAGTTGCGACTGAAGGCCTACCGTCACTGGCTGACGATGCCGGAACCCGAATGGTTGAAACCGGATTTCCCCGTAATTGATTATCAGGATTCCTATTACTACGCCGCACCCAAGTCCAACGCGGATAAACCACAAAGTCTTGACGAGGTTGATCCGGAACTGCTGCGCACTTACGAAAAGTTGGGCATTCCCTTGCATGAGCAGGAAATGCTGGCAGGAGTGGCGAACATCGCTGTAGATGCAGTGTTTGATTCGGTCTCCGTTGCGACGACGTTCAAACATAAACTGGAAGAAGTGGGTGTAATTTTCTGCCCAATCTCTGAAGCCATCCAGCGTTGCCCTGATATGGTGAAGAAATATATGGGAAGTGTTGTCCCGTATACCGATAATAAACACGCCTGCCTGAATGCTGCTGTTTTTACCGACGGGTCGTTTGTTTATATCCCCAAAGGCGTGCGCTGCCCTATGGAACTCAGCACCTATTTCCGCATCAATGCAGAGAATACCGGGCAGTTCGAGCGCACCCTGATCATCGCTGATGAAGGTTCCTACGTCAGTTATCTGGAAGGCTGCACTGCACCCCAACGGGATGATAACCAGCTTCATGCCGCCGTTGTCGAGTTGGTCACACATGATGATGCCGAGATCAAATATTCAACGGTACAGAACTGGTATCCGGGTGATGAAGATGGCAAGGGCGGAATTTACAACTTTGTTACCAAACGCGGTGCCTGCCGGGGGCGAAATTCAAAAATTTCATGGACCCAGGTTGAAACCGGTTCATCAATTACATGGAAATACCCAAGCTGTATCTTGCAGGGCGAAAATTCGGTTGGCGAGTTTTATTCTATCGCCATCACCAACAATATGCAGCAGGCTGATACCGGCACCAAGATGATCCATCTTGGCAAGAACACAACGTCCAGGATTATTTCCAAGGGGATATCTGCCGGGCGTGCCGACCAGACTTATCGTGGTCTGGTGCGGATGGGGCCAAAGGCCGAGAACGCGCGAAATTATACGCAATGTGATTCCTTGCTGATTGGAGATCAGTGCGGAGCGCATACCGTTCCCTACATTGAAGCCAAAAACAAATCTGCGATTGTTGAACACGAAGCGACAACTTCGAAAATCAGTGAGGATCAACTGTTTTATTTGCGCCAGCGCGGCATACCTGAAGAAGCCGCCGTGGCGCTGGTGGTCAACGGATTCTGCCGCGAGGTATTGCAACAGTTACCCATGGAATTTGCTGTCGAAGCACAGAAACTTGTCGGCATCAGCCTTGAAGGCAGTGTCGGTTAAATTGAACTCTAGATAACTCTTGAGGGGTTAAACGTTTAAATGCTTGAAATTAGAAACCTTCATGCGTCCGTTGAGGGCAAGGAAATCCTGAACGGGGTCAACCTGACGATCAATGCAGGTGAGATCCATGCCATCATGGGGCCCAATGGTTCCGGAAAAAGTACGCTGTCCTATCTGATCGCCGGACGCGACGGATATGAAATTACCGAAGGCGAAATCCTTTATAACGGAAAGGATCTGACCGATATGGCGCCTGAAGACCGGGCCGCCGAAGGGGTGTTTCTGGCATTCCAGTACCCGGTGGAAATTCCCGGCGTACCGAACACGACATTTCTCAAGGAGGCCGTCAACGCTGCGCGCCGCTATCATGGTGAAGACGAACTGGATGCACTTGAGTTTGTCAAAATGCTGCGCCAGAAAACCAAGGAACTTGGTATCTCTGATGACATGCTGAAACGTGCGGTAAATGTCGGGTTTTCGGGCGGTGAGAAGAAGCGCAACGAAATCTTGCAGATGGCGGTTCTGAATCCCAAGCTGGCGGTGTTGGACGAAACTGATTCGGGCCTAGATATTGATGCTCTTAAAGTTGTCTCGGACGGCGTCAACCAATTGCGCTCGCCAGACCGGGCTATTCTGGTAATCACTCACTATCAGCGTTTGCTCGATCATATTGTGCCGGACTTTGTTCATGTTCTGGCGCACGGCAAAATTCGCCGTTCCGGCGGCAAGGAGTTGGCGCTGGAACTGGAAGAAAAAGGTTACGCTGAATACAGTGTCGCTGCGGAATAGGTGGGGCGGGAAAATTTATGGTTAACGCACCCAGTATATCCACTCCCTTTACCGAACAGTTTGAGTCTGTTCTCGGCTCTCTGCCGGGGCAGGGCCTTGACTGGCTTGATACGCGCCGTAAAAACTCTATCGTTGAATATGCGAATGTTGGCATGCCAACGCCCAAACTGGAATCATGGAAATTCACAAGACTTCCGGGTATTACCAGCAATGATTTTCGTCCAGTGGAACACAAAGATGGTAAAATTTCTGTCGACGCAGTGCCAAGCTTGTTCGGCGTATCCAGTACCGGGCACCGCCTTGTTTTTGTCAACGGCTTCTACCGGCAGGATCTGTCAAACACCGAACAGCTTCCGAAAGGTATCCGCCTCGAGCCTTTGAACGTTACTCTTGAGCGTGATCCGGCATTCGTTGAAAAATATCTCAGCGATCTTGATGGCGTTGATGGAGCGGCACTGAACGCCCTGAATTCCGCGTTTATGGACAGTGGTATTGTGGTTCATGTCGAATCCGGTGTTGTCATTGATGAACCTGTCGAAATCGTTCGCCTCAATGGCCGGACTGACACCCCGATTGTCCGCCATCCACGAAATCTGATCGTCCTTGAAGAGGGTGCCCAGTTAACACTGGTAAAAAACCATATCGGTCTTGATGTCGGTGGGTACCTGACAAATGCCGTGACGGATATTCATATTGGTAATGGCGCAATCCTTCGCCACTACACCGTGCAGGCAGAGACCATGGATGCAATTCATCTGGTCAGTGCAAATGTTAACGTCGGACAGGATGCCACCTATGAGGCCTTTTCACTGGCGATTGGCGGGCGATTGTCGCGTACACAGTCGAATGTTCGCCTAGCCGGGCGAGGCAGCCACTGCGGCTTGAGCGGGGCTTATTTGATGCGCGGGCGTGAGCATTGCGATAACACAACCGTTATCGAACACCTCACTCCGGATGCGACCAGCCGGGAAGTCTTTAAAGGCGTGCTTGATGATGAAGCCCGAGGCGTGTTTCAGGGCAAGATCATCGTTCACAAAGATGCCCAGCGGACTGACGGTTATCAGCTTTCGAAGGCGCTGTTGCTGTCTGATGGTGCTGAGATGGATGCCAAGCCGGAACTTGAAATCTATGCCGACGATGTAAAATGCAGTCATGGG
>JAJFIJ010000331.1 GCA_021775105.1 Rhodospirillales bacterium
CTGATGCCGATATTGATGCCACGATTCTGGCGATCGAAAAAGAAGTCGATTTCCCGAAACGCGACAAGATGATTGCTAAGGTGTGGAAAAAGATGCGCGATAACGTCAATTATCTGCCGCTGCACCATCAGGTTATTGTGTGGGCCATGAGCGACAAGCTCAATATCCCCATCGTTGCCGATGATGGCGTTCGCTTCATTTACACCAAGTTCAACAAATAGCAGGCATATCTGCTCAAGCCGTCCCGGACGCGGAATAATGCCGCATCCGGGGCGGTTTGAATTTTTGTAAGAATAATCATGATAGCTTACGTTGTTCAAAGAGCGATGCAGGCGGTGGCCGTAATGGTTGTCGTCTCTCTGGTATCCTTCATGTTGTTTAATTTTGTTGGCGACCCTGTCGATAACATGGTCGGACAAGAAGCAACCTATGAAGAACGTGTCGCCATGCGAGATAATCTCGGTCTTAACGATCCGTTTCTGGTTCAGTTTGGCCGGTTTATGATTAACGCCGTGCAAGGTGAATTCGGAATTTCCTATCGCATTCAGCGCCCCGTCGCCGACCTGATTGCCGAGCGCATGCCCGCGACACTTGAACTGGTGATTGCTTCAGCCATTTTATCCGTCTTCCTTGGCATCCCGATGGGGATCTATACGGGGATCAACCCGGAATCCTGGCTTAGTCGCTCTTTTCTGGTCGGCTCCCTGATCGGGGTCACGCTACCAACCTTCGTTATCGGTATTCTGTTAATTTATATTTTTGCCGTTGCTTTGGGCGTCCTACCCTCATTCGGTCGAGGAGAAGCCGTTCAGCTTGGCTGGTGGTCGACAGGGTTGCTGACGGCCACGGGCTGGAAGGCAATCATCATGCCTTCGGTAACCTTGGCCCTGTTCCAAATGACAATTATCCTTCGCTTGGTCCGTTCGGAAATGCTTGAAGTCATGCGCACGGATTACATCAAGTTTGCCCGCGCCCGTGGACTTCCCAACAGAATGATCAATTTCGGCCACGCTTTCAAAAACACTCTTGTACCGGTGATCACGATTGTCGGGCTCAACCTGGGGTCCCTGATCGCCTTCTCCATCATCACGGAAACAGTGTTTCAGTGGCCGGGTATGGGATTCCTGTTTATCCAGGCCGTCGGGTTTGCCGATATCCCGGTTATGGCCGCCTACCTCGTGCTGGTCGCTGTAATTTTTGTATCTATCAACCTGTTTGTTGACATCCTGTATTTCGTGGTCGATCCACGATTGCGCGTAGATAAAACCGTGGCTGCGGGTAATTAGGAGTATTCACCTTGGCTGAAAAACAAGCAGGCCTGCAAAGATCAAGTGATCTTTGGTTCCGGATTTTGGACAGTGATCTCTTTTACAGTTTTACCCGCAATCCAATCGTTGTCGCTTCGGCGATCGTAACGTTGCTTTTCTTTATCGGTGCCGGGTTTGCACCCTGGCTGGCGCCGCATAATCCGTTTGACGCCTCTTCTCTGGACCTGATGGAAGCATCAACACCTCCGGCATGGCTGGAGGACGGAATGTCAAAGTTCCTGCTCGGCACAGACGATCAGGGTCGTGACATTCTTTCAACAATTATGTTTGGCAGCCGGGTATCGCTGATTGTCGGATTTTCCGCTGTCCTGTTTTCTGTTGTCGTCGGTGTTAGTGCCGGGCTTCTGGCGGGATATCTGGGCGGCTGGCTTGACACGGTTATCATGCGTATGGCTGATGTTCAGTTGGCAATTCCGGCCATTCTGATTGCACTCATGATCAATGGCGTTGTTGCCATCATGTTGCCACAGCACCTGCAACATAAAATGGCTATCTACGTATTGATCCTTGCAATCGGCATTTCAGATTGGCCGCGCTATGCCCGTGTTACCCGCGGATCGGCTCTGGTGGAGCGCAGCAAAGAATATGTGGCCGCAGCCCAGGTTATTGGTGTGCATCCCTTGTTGATCATCCTTCGCCATGTACTTCCCAATATCATGGGACCGGTACTGGTAATGGCAACAATTGGTCTCGCACTGGCCATAATTACCGAAGCAACACTTTCGTTTCTCGGCGTTGGCGTTCCGCCAACGACTCCCTCTCTTGGGACCCTCATTCGCGTCGGCAACAACTATCTGTTTTCTGGTGAATGGTGGATTACACTGTTTCCGTGTGTTGCGCTGGTTTTGCTGGTCCTGGCTGTAAATTTGATGGGGGACTGGCTTCGTGATGCTCTTAACCCGAAACTTCGTTAGGCGAATAATATGAGCCTGCTTGAAGTCAAGAACCTACGGGTAGAATTCCCAACCCGTCGCGGGACACTGCTTGCCATTGACGATGTCTCGTTTTCTATCAAACCCGGCGAAGTGCTTGGTGTGGTTGGTGAATCCGGTGCCGGCAAATCGCTGACAGGGGCCTCGATAATTGGCCTACTGGAGCCACCCGGACAGGTTTCTGCCGGACAAATCCTGCTGGAAGGAAATCGCATTGATGATCTCCCTTATGAGGAGATGCGGCGTATTCGTGGCAAGAAAATTGGCGCTATTTTTCAGGACCCTTTGACCAGCCTTAATCCACTCTACACTGTGTCGCGGCAACTTACCGAGACGATACTCGTCCATATGGACATGACCCAGGATCAGGCACGCGCGCGCGCGATTGAATTGCTTGATGAGGTCGGAATACCGGCTGCAGAAAAACGAATAGATTCGTATCCTCATGAATTTTCAGGCGGTATGCGCCAGCGCGTTGTGATTGCCCTGGCCCTTTGCGCCAATCCGAAACTGATCGTTGCAGATGAACCGACAACAGCACTTGATGTTTCCATTCAGGCCCAGATCATCGCCTTGCTCAAGCGCCTGTGCAAAGATCATAAGACGGCGGTGATGCTGATCACCCATGATATGGGGGTCATTGCCGAAACGGCAGACCGGGTTGCCGTCATGTATGCCGGACGCATTGTCGAAATCGGCAACGTGCGGGACGTGATCAAGGACGCCAAACACCCGTATACAAAAGGCCTGATGGGGTCGATTCCCGTAGTCGGGCATGATGTCGAAATCCTTCAACAGATCGACGGGTCGATGCCGCGCCTGACGGAAATCCCGGCGGGATGCGCGTTTAATGCCCGTTGCCCGGATGCGGTTGACAAGTGTTTCACAGACCGCCCGGATTTAATGCACACCGGAGGACCCAGCACGGCGGCCTGTTGGTTGTACGATACGGAGGTGGTCAATGGATAACACCATGCAAGGGGCGTTACATGGTTCTGCGCTGCTGAAGGTTCGTGATCTGGCCAAGCATTTTGACGTCTCGAAACCCTGGCTGGCACGGGTTTTGGAGAACCAGCCCAAACAGATTTTGAAAGCCGTCAATGGCATTTCATTTGAAATAAAGAAGGGCGAAACCTTCTCGTTGGTAGGTGAGTCAGGGTGTGGAAAATCAACAGTCGCCAAACTCATTGTTGGCCTGCATGGCCCGTCGGGCGGCGAGATTCTGTTTGACGGGGCAAATCTCAACGAAGCCATCAAACGCAAGGACTCAAATCTGGTCCGGCGCCGTTGGCAAATGATTTTCCAGGATCCTTATGCCAGCCTCAATCCGCGCTGGCGGGTTCGCGATATCGTTTCCGAACCCATTCGTGTATTCAAACTGGCAAACTCGGCTGAGGAAATTCGTGATCGAGTTGGAGAGCTTTTGACCCAGGTCGGGCTATCACCCGCCGACGGCGACAAGTTCCCCCATGAATTTTCTGGTGGGCAGCGCCAAAGGATTTCGATTGCCCGAGCATTGTCCAGCGAACCGGAATTTCTTGTATGCGATGAACCCACATCTGCTCTTGATGTATCCGTTCAGGCCCAGATTCTTAATCTGATGAAGGATCTGCAACGTCGACTGGGGCTGACCTA
>JAJFIJ010000332.1 GCA_021775105.1 Rhodospirillales bacterium
AAACATGATCATGAAGAACAGCGGATTGGCAAAGCTGCCCCAATTTCCGTAGTCGGCGCTGGCATAGCCGGTACCGGTGATGATCGAGGCCACATTGAAAGCGGCCAGCCGGAACGCGGTAAACGGATCGACACCGTTCATGGCCGTTAACCATCCGGCAACGAACAGAACGATCATGACAACAGCGGCAATAAACCACTGGACCTGACTGTCCATGGGCAAGGCTCGCCAGTCCCCTTGCAGCGTTTTCAGATAAAGAATGAACGGCAGCGCCCCCAGAATCATGCCGAACGTCGCGGTATATTCGAGTTCAGGACTGCCAAAATGACCGAGTGAGCCGTCGGATGTGGAAAATCCGCCAGTGGCGATTGTTGTCATGGCGTGTGCGACGGCTTCGAATCCGGTCATGCCGAACAGCCAGTACGCACAGGCCCAGAGCCCGGTCAGGATCAGATAAATAATGGATATGGCGGACGCGATCTGGGCGGCGCGTGGCAATGCCTTGTCTGACTGGTCGGAACTTTCCATGCGAAACAGCTGCATACCACCAACCTTCAGCATTGGCAGCACGGAAATTGCCATGACGATGATGCCGATTCCCCCCAGCCATTGCAGCAGGGCGCGCCACATCAGAATACCGGGCGGTGCATAATCGAGGCCGGTGATGACCGTCGATCCGGTTGTCGTCAGCCCGGACATGGATTCAAATCTGGCGTCAGTGAAACTGAGGTTCAGTTCCGAATAATGAAACGGCAGGGCGGCGAACAGGGTCAGCGCAACCCACGACGCGGAGGTCATCACAAAAGCCTGTCGAATGTTCAGTTTTGTTCCGCCCGTGCGACTGGTCAGGGCCATGCCGACCCCAACGAACAGCGTGACACCTGCGGATATGGTAAAAATTTCCCAATCCGGATGGCCAGCGAAATAGTCGATCACTGCTGGAATGCACATCATCAGTGCCAGAATTGCCAGCAGCGTGCCCGTTACAAGAACGATTGGTCGGAAGTCCATGGATCAGCCCGCCAGGATAGCCTTCACGAAGTTGCTTTGATGTTTCCTATATCCGGCGACAATCAACCCTGTAAGCGGTGCCGGGTCAACAGTATTTGGTGATTAAACCATTTGCCGCCGTTCCGGAACCGTCAGGCAAACGGCACACCATGCGACGACGGGTTGCCGATCATCGCAAGGAATTCCCGCCGGGTCGCCGCATTTTCACGAAATGCACCAAGCATGCGACTGGTCACCATGGTGACGCCCGGTTTGTGTACGCCTCTTGTCGTCATGCATTGATGGGCGGCTTCGATAACCACGGCGACACCATCCGGTTGCAGGACTTCGTCAATGATACTGGCAACCTGAGCCGTCATTTTTTCCTGAATTTGCAGGCGCTTGGCATAAACTTCGATCACCCGGGCAAGTTTGGAGATGCCGACAACCCGGTGACGCGGCAGGTAGGCGATGTGTGCCTTGCCGATAATCGGTGCCATGTGGTGTTCACAATGGGACTCGAAACGGATATCGCGCAGCAGCACGATTTCATCATAACCTTCGGTCTCTTCAAAAGTTCGCTCCAGCAACTGTCTGGGGCAGGCATCATATCCGGCAAAAAACTCTTCATAGGAACGGACTACACGCGCGGGAGTATCAATCAGGCCCTCGCGTTCAGGGTCGTCACCGGCCCAGCGAATCAATGTGCGAATGGCATTTTCGGCCTCTTCACGGCTTGGTCGATCAGTGGCGGAAGATGAAATTGCGGCTTTGGCAGCTTTGTCGGTGGGGCTGACTGGTTTATTCATGATATCCGCTTTCGTCTGTTGTAGTGACCGACATGGGTTGCTTTTGCGCCCCCGTCAAGTTTTCTCATATTATCCACCAGCATACCTTAATGTATGGCCCCGCAAGGGCCGGGACCATCGAGCGCAAAGGCCGGGACGGCGACGTCAAACCGGGTGCCGTCTTCGGAAATCATGTGAAAGACGCCGGACATGAACCCCGAGGGGGCCGCCAGTGGTGTGCCGCTGGTATATTCAAACGAGTCTCCTGGCCCGAGTGTTGGTTGATGGCCGACGATCCCGTCGCCGATAATCTCCTGGCAACTGCCATGGGAGTCGGCGATTTTCCAGTGGCGACTCAACAGCTGGACGATCCGGTTGCCGTTATTTTCAATACGAACGTGGTAGGCCCAGGCATAGTTTCCCTGATCGGGGTCGGATTGCTCATCCAGATATTCCGGGCGTACCCTGACCGTAATATCGGATGTTGTTTCCTGAAAAATGGTTTCGTTCATTGTCTGTCCATCTGGTTGATAATCTTGCCATCTGGTTGATAATCTTGATTGTCGCAGAAAATGGCAGAATTTGATAATTTCATCGTACCGGGATATTTCTGCTTTTCGAACCGGAAAATTGTTTTGTAGCGGGTCAGGTTGTTGTCTGGTAGCAAGCGGCTGTAGGATTGCATCTGGTAAACGGATTGTCAGTGTTCAATGCCGTTTTTGCCCGATAACGTAAAAGTAACAACCAAATGAGGAAATCTGGACACCAGAAAATGCCGGAAGAACTGAACGAGACAGAAGCCGATCTGGAGATGATTCTTGCAGATATGGCGCAAGAGTTCATTGAAGGTTGTGAAGACCGTCTGGACGAAATTGATGTATGCCTTACCCGGTTGCATAATCAGGAAGGGGTTGCGGGGAACGATGTTCTGGAGGTGAAACGCCACGTTCATAGTCTGAAAGGCATGGGAGCGACCTTCCGTTTCCCTTCCATTACCCTGATTGCTCACGCCCTCGAAGACTATTTTGAAACCCTTTTCGAATTGTCACCGGATGGTCTTTATGATGTTCAGATGTTTGTCGACCGGATTCGCGAAATCTCTGAAACCCGAACGGACCTGTCTCAGGACGATGCACTCAGGGTGCTACAGCAATTGCCGCTCAAGGCGCGTCGGCGAACGATTACCAAAGATGACAGGGAACTGACCCTGCTGTTGCATATGCCGCATGGCATTCAGCGTAAAATTATCGGCAAGGAACTTTCGCAGTTTGGTTTCAACGTCATTATTGTCGAGACTGCGCTTGATGCGATCAGGGACGGTCTGTCACTTGGTCCTGATGTCATTATGTCGACGATGGTGACCGACAGTCTTAGTGGCATCGAGCTTGCGGGCGTGTTTCATGCCGTCAACGCGACCCGTGATCGCCCGTTTCTGCTGGTGACATCAGAAGACCTTGGTCAGGACGTCATTTCCGGGCTGCCGGCGAATGTGACCATTTTGCAAAAAGGCATGAACTTTGCCAGAGACCTGTTGGGGGTCATGAAGGAGCACGGTTATGTGGGACAGCGGCGGCAAACTTGATCCGGTTTTTTCCTGTCGGTCACAGCTCTTGAGCCGCTATCAGCGGTTTTTGATATTTGTGCCCTGAGCGGGCCGAAAAGGCTTGAAGTTGATAAATTTGGGGAGGCTGAATAAGTGTTTATTTTCAATATCTTGAGAATATTTCGAAATATTTCAACCGACATTGGCAAGTTTTTCCAGAATTCCTGTAAAATAACTGTAAAAGGCGTTTGACACGAGGCCGGATCGCTCGTATAACCCGCCTCCTTCGCGGACGCCATTGACTGTTTAGCGAATTTGCCTTGGGGGCTTTGTGTCTTCATGGTTTTGCATGATTGCGATTTTGAATATTCTGAAGGGATACGCGGGCGGCGGTTTAGGGTGCTGTTCACAGCGC
>JAJFIJ010000333.1 GCA_021775105.1 Rhodospirillales bacterium
TTTTATCTATCCGCAATTCCTGATTGAGCGTCAGCTCCGGATCCTGATAAATCTGCGCAATGCGATTGCCGCGAAACTTCTCCATTCGTTCTTCAGATGCCTGAGCCAGGTCTTCACCATTGAACAGAATGCGTCCGCCAACCACTTCACCGGGCGGGTCCACCAGACCAATCAGGGAAAAGCCGGTGACCGACTTTCCGGACCCTGATTCGCCCACCAGCCCCATAATTTCACCTTTGTCGACACTGAAGCTCACGCCATCAACGGCTCTGGCGATGCCGGCCTTGGTAAAAAAGTGTGTTTGCAGGTTGTCGACTTCCAGTGTCGGCGCATCAGGCATTTTGGAACACTCTATTTCTGAAGTCGCGGGTTAAGCACATCACGCAATTGATCACCGACCAGATTGATGGTCACAATCGTTATCAAAAGCGCGATACCGGGGAAAAAGCTGATCCAGTACTTTCCGCTCATCATGTACTCGAACCCGTTGGCGATCAGCAGACCGAGGGACGGTTCCGTAATTGGTAGACCGATACCGAGAAAACTCAACGTCGCTTCCAGTGAAATTGCATGCGCCGTCTGTACGGTGACGACAACGATCATTGGGGGTAGACAGTTGGGCAGGAGGTGGCGAAAGACGATCCGTTTGTGACTAAGCGCCAGGCAGTTTGCCGCCTCGACGTATTCTTTTGAGCGTTCGACCAACGCACTGGCGCGAATAGTGCGGGCATAATAAGCCCATTGCACGATCACCAACGCGATGATGATTTTATCGACACCTTTGTCAAAAATCGCAACCAGCATCAAGGCGACCAGTATGGCTGGAAAGCTCAATTGCATATCGACCACGCGCATGGTCAGGGCATCCGTGCGTCCGCCAATATAGGCGGCGAACAATCCGACAGAACAACCAATCATCATGGCGATAAAACTGCTGGCGACCCCAACACCAAGACTCGTTCTCAGGCCATAGAATATCGAACTCAACAAATCCCGCCCTGCGCCATCGGTGCCAAGCCAGAAGACAATGCCATCAAAACTTTCAGTGCCGGGGGGAAGCCGGGCGTCCATAATGCTGACGACAGCAAGATCAAACGGATTTGTCGGGGAGATAAAGGGAGCGAAAACCGCGATAAAAATAATTACAGACAAGATAATCAACGCGACAACGGCAATTCTGTTCTCCATAAAATCGGAGGCAAATCGCTGGAACGGCGTCTCTACTGTAACTTCGGCTATCAGGCCCTGATCTGATACGACGTTTGCGACTTCAGTTTGACCGCTCATGATTTGATATCCTGTATGCGTACGCGCGGATCAAGGATGGAATACAATACGTCGACCACCAGATTGATAAATACGAATAACAACACCGTGATCATCAGGTAGGCGACGACGATTGGACGATCCAAATTTAAGATGGCATCAATAAGAAGTTTGCCCATACCGGGCCACGCAAACACGGTTTCAGTTACAACGGAAAAAGCGATCAGGCCACCAAATTCCAGGCCGAGCACGGTAACAACCGGAATCATGATATTCTTCATCACGTGAACCATAACAATACGGGTGTATTTAATGCCTTTGGCACGGGCGAACTTGATGTAATCCTGATGAATGACTTCGCGTGTGCCAGCGCGCGACAACCGGATCACCAATGAGAGTTTAAACAGCGACAGGTTCAAGGCAGGCATCAAAAGATGAGCCCATCCATCCAACGTCAAAAAACTCACTTGCAGGCCGAACAACGGTACCGTCTGACCACGACCAAATGACGGCAACCAGCCTAAAATCACGGCAAACACCAAGATCATCATAATCCCGACCCAGAAGGTCGGCAGGCTGAATCCAAGAATAGAACCCGACATTATGGTTTTACTGATTTTTGAATCGGGATTAAGTCCGGCATAAACACCAAGCGGGATCCCAAAAACAACGGCCAGCATTAGAGCACAAAATGCCAGTTCCAACGTCGCCGGCATACGTTCAATGATCAGCTTCAGGGCCGGTTCGCCAAAAATAAACGACCTCCCGAGATCACCCTTCATGGCGTTCATCAGGAAGAACCAGTACTGCTCGTGAATGGGACGATCCAGTCCTAAGTCGCGGATAACACGCTCAATTTCCGCCTGATCGGCTTCAGGGTTGATCAGCATGTCAACCGGATCACCAACAAGGTTGACACCGATAAACACGATGAACGACATAATCAGCACCACGGCTACACTTTGCATAAGTCGGCGGATGATGAATACGGACACGGTTCAGGCCCCTGGGAAAATTAACTGGATAAAATCAGTTAAGGAAAATTCTCTAAAAAACAGGTGGGCAGCACCCACAAGTGCTGCCCACTTATATCCTTTTTTATTTGGCAGAGAAGATCGTCGAAACGACAGTCGACTCGTCCGTGCGGGCCTTGAAGCTGATACCCTTTTTGGCTGCCCAGGAACTCACCTGATAGTGCAGCGGAATCAGTCCAACGTCGGTGATTGCAAGTTCTGTTGCCCTGGCCAGAAGATTCTGGCGTTTGGCATCGTCAACGGTGGACAGCGCTTCTTCGATCAGTTTGTCGACTTCCGCATTGGAATAACGACCACGGTTGGAGGAACCGAATCCGCGCGCTTTGTCATAAGTATGCAGCAGCGACTTCAAAGGTGATGACGCTTCGCCTGTACCAGAGCCCCAACCAACAAGAACGAGGCTGAATTCAGGCATTTTACCCGGTCCGCCACGCGAAGCGCGTTTGAAGTACACACTTTTGGGCATGGTTTCGACAGCCGTCTTGATACCGATACGCGACAGCATCTGAGCAATAGCTTCAGCAATCTTGGCGTCATTGATATAACGGTCGTTCGGTCCGTGGATGGTCAATTCGAACCCGTTCGGTACACCAGCAGCTTTAAGCAACGCCTTGGCACCTTTCGGGTCATACTCCAGCGGTTTCAGGTTCGGGCTGACACCAAAGAAACCGTCTGGCAGCAACTGACCGGCCTTGATCGCGACGTCTTCCATAACACGGCTGACAATGGCGTCCCGGTTGATTGCCAGCGAAATGGCTTTACGTACACGCTGATCACGCAGTGGATTTTTGATTTTTCCGCCACCGTTGGCTTTGACATAGGGCGAGTCATCACGGAACTGATCAATGTGCAGGTAAATAACCCGGTTCGAGATACTCGACATCAGGTTGATCTTCGGGTCTTTCTTGAGACGCCCGATATCAATCGTCGGCACGTTGTCGATGAAATCAACATCGCCAGCCAGCAGCGCAGCAACGCGGGCCGGCGCAGACTTGATCGGCTTGATGATAATCTTGTCCCATTCCGGCTTTTCGCCCCAGTAGTCGTCGTTGCGTTCGTACACCAGACGGTCACCCGGCACCCATTCAACAAACTTCAGAACACCGGTTCCGATCGCCGCTTTGCCGGAATTGTAGTCTGCCGTTGTTGCACCTTCACCATGCTTTTTGGAAACGATGGAGAAAGTCATCATTTCGTTCGGCATCAGCGGATAGGGTTTTTCGGTCATAATATGAACCGTGTGATCATCAATTTTCTTGATCTTTTTACCCTTGATATAAGTGCCGAAGCTGGATGGGCTGTTTGGCACATTCGGCGCACGCTCGAAAGTGAAGATGACATCATCCGCCGTAAACGGCGATCCATCATGGAACTTCACACCTTTGCGAAGTTTGAATTCCCAGGTCAGGTCATCAATAGCCTTCCACGAAACGGCAAGCCCCGGTTTCAACTGCTGGGCTTCGTCAGGCATAATCAAACGGTCAAACACTTCACGCGACAATGCGTTATTCGGTGTCAGGTTGTGATAATGCGGATCAATGGATGATGGTTCAGCCTTCAGGCCAACCACCAGTT
>JAJFIJ010000334.1 GCA_021775105.1 Rhodospirillales bacterium
CTGGACTCTCTGGCCGATGGCGAAACCTGCAAGGACTGGCCGGTTTCCATTCTTGATGTTGGCCTGACCACCGATCAGGTGGATGAGCTTAAAGCCCGAGGGGCGACGGTTATTGAAGCGGGCTGGGATGTTGAGTTTCCCGGTCGCGACACCATGCCGGGATATTACAGGGCGATGAGTGCGCGACCGTATCTGCCGGAATATTTTCCGGGGCATGATATCTATCTGTGGATAGACGCCGATGCCTGGGTCCAGAAATCTTCGTATCTGGAATATTATGTGCGTGGTGCCGAGCGTGGAAAAATTGCCTGCGTGCCGGAAATGGACCGTGGCTACTGGACCATGTTTCGCCGCCCGAAGATGTGGGGACAAAACCAGAAGGCCTTTGCCTGGGGGTTCGGTTTGCGGGCCGGCGACAAACTTGGCCGAAACCCGGTGGTCGGCGCCGGTATGTTCGCCATTAAAGGCGATGCGCCACACTGGAAACTGTGGGCCGATGCACACCGTAAAATCCTCAACCGCCCACGCTTCAAAAAGCCCGGCATCAATAACTTTTATACGTTTCTGTCCGAGCAGACGGCGTTAAATTACATGATCTTCGCCGACAAGGTGCCGTCGACGTTTATACCCGCCTATACCCACTGGGTCTGCGGCAAGGGTGACCTGTTGTTTGACAAAGAACGCAAATGGCTGGTCGAGCCGCACGAGCCGCATGAAGTGATCGGTGTTGTCCATCCCGGCGGGCAAGCGATGAAGGAGCGTTTGTGGGAAATTCCGACGCTTGACGGCGATACCGTGAAAGCGCATCTGACCTACCGGGAATTCATGGATTTCCGTAATGGATTGGCGTAACCGAAAGCCGGGTAAATAAGCTCAACCGAATTTTCTTAAAGAGCCAAAAATTACGCGTCAAGAAAGTTTGCAAGTTCTTTCCATTTTTCAGGACTTGGCGCTAACATGATGGTTTTAGACAATATATTGGAACCAATCGGGTATTTGTTACTGCTATCAGCCAACGCGTCATAACCGCCCAATTCACGGTGAATCAGAATACCGGGAACATGATCCCAGGGTTTCAGTTTGCCGCCGTATCTCAGGAAATGCAGCTTGCCACGGGCGAGGTCCATGTATTCGCGTCCGACTGAGCGATATCGTTTGACCAGATTGGGGATGCCGGGTTCGCCGAGTGCACGGCGACGGTTGAGATCGGTAGTGCGACGCCTGCTCAGTGAACCTGTCATTTTGCCAATGTTTCCGACTTCGGGCAGACGCAACTGTTTATCTCCGTCTGGCGTCCGCTCCCATGCCCCCTGCCCGCGCACCGCATGAACCGAGATTTTGTTGATTGGATCATAAATCCATGCCGCTTCGGGTTCACGGTTCAGGCACAATGCCGCCATCACCGCAAAACACGGCGAGCCGTCGGCGAAGTTCTGTGTGCCATCGACCGGATCGACAATCCATACCGGGCCGTCCTGATCGAGGGCCGCCAGATCGTCGGGGTTTAAGGCGACCCCTTCTTCGCCGACGACCAATGAGGCCGGAACAAGTGCCCGGAATTCTTCGGCCAGACGGCGTTCGGCTTCGGTATCGGCAAGGGTGACGATATCGCCCGGCGCTTTTTCCGAAATTTCATGCGAGGCGAGCTGGCGAAAGCGCGGCAGGATTTCTTCTTCAGCAACCGTCTGGATGATGTCGAGCACGTTCAGGGGGTCAAGGTTCATGGCCCCTTCTCGCCGAAATCGAGCGTAGAATAAAGGAAAAACACGTTAGTTCTGATACAAATCCCGATCACGATGGTAGGCGGCGGCGAAATCATCAAGCATGCGGGCGGCTTCTGTGTTGTAGTCGGCCCGCTGGATCAGGGCACGGGTTACGAAGGCCGAAAAGGTCACGGCCTCCCCCTTTCCACGCAACTGGAAGCTTTCCGCCAGTTGTTCCAGTTCTTCATGAACACTGCGCCGGGCAACGACATTCAACTGGGATTTCACCAAATGATTTTTTCGTCGCCATTTTTTCTGGTTCTTTGCCGTTGCCATGGTTGAGTTATATCTACTAGTAGAAAATTTTGCAAGTGTAGCCGTTTCACCGATAAACGAGGTCGAGGAGCAACCGTCGCAAGAGCAACGGAATAAACAGACTGTATTTGAAATGTCAGGTGAGCCCCCGGATTCAGACGGGGTGACAGATTTGGATATGCAGGATATCTTGATTACTATAATATGCGAGGTGTCCGTCGCTGAGGTATTGGAAATGAACAATTAAGACGACCGAAAAAAGTCCCTTCCTTTCGTGCGCGCTTACGGAAAAACAGCAGCGTCCAGACGACGACGCTGAAACACTTCGAAAGATGGTCGTCGATCTGGAACGCAAACTTTCGGATACCCAACGGGCGCTCGATGCCAAAGTCAATGAAATCGGTGAAATTCAGCAAAATGTAGCTGATTTGCACGAAGCAATCGAGACCATTGACGCAGGATTTGCCATGTTTGACCGGGATGATCGTCTGGTGTTCGCCAATCAACAGTATTACAGGACATTTCCCGTTTTGTCTGATGCAGGTTTAATCAAATCAGGCGTCTATTTTGAGGAAATTGTTCGTGCTGGAGCCGAGCGCGGTCTTGTTGATGCGGCAATTGGTCGTGTTGAGGACTACATCAATGAGCGTATGGAAAAGCACCGGAATCCGGGCGATCCGTATGAATATTTGATGGGGCGTGGGCGTTGGGTAAGGACCGAAGAACGCCGCACGCCGAGCGGTGCTTATGTCGGGACGCGTGCCGATATTACAAATTTCAAACAGATTGAAGAGAAGCTTGCCGATCTTCTCGATGAGAAAAAGGCCCATCTGAACGCCTTTGCACAACATGCTCCGGTATCGTTTTATATTAAAGACCGAAAGGGACGTTACGAATATGTCAATCTGAATTTCTTGCAGTGGCATGACGTGACAGAGACAGATGTTATCGGCAAGACCGCAGCCTATTTGCTTCCCAAAGCGTTAATTTCTTCGGCAGCAGCCCAGGAGGAAGAGGTTTGGGAGACTGGCAACGCCTCAACCAAGGAATTTGATTTTCCGGCACCAGATGGGGATTTGCGTCGACTGGAAATTCGCAAATTTCCCATTTTGGGCAGAGATGACATGATGGTCGCAGTTGGCGGGATCAATCTGGATATCACCGAAATCAAGAACGCCAAAGATGAAATGATATTTGCTCGCGACCAAGCCGAGGCGGCAAACCAGGCCAAAACTGAATTCATGGCCGCTATGAGCCATGAATTGCGGACACCTTTGACGTCTTCACTGGGCAGCCTCGGTCTGTTGGTGTCCCTGATGTCCGATAATCTGCCGGAAGAAGGGCGAGATCTTCTTGAAATCGCGGTTCGCAATAATAATGCGTTGCTTCGTTTGGTGAATGAATTGCTGGATTATGAAAAAATCCTGTCGGGAACATTTGTCATTGAAACCAGCCCGCATGATATCTGCACACTTACCTCGAATATCGTTAGAGACTTTCAGGGGTATGCGCGAACGCAGTCCGTTAATGTTATTTTAAAGAAATCGCCGGTGCCGATATATGCGAAAGTTCAGGAGCATCGATTTGAACAAATCCTGAATAATCTGATATCCAATGCGGCCAAGTTTTCGGAACCTGACAGTGACGTAGATATCTCTGTCGTCAATAATAATGGAACCGTGTTCGTATATGTTAAAGACGAAGGACCGGGCATCCCGGAGGAATTCAGAAAGATCATATACGAGCAGTTTACCCAGGCTGATTCTTCTTCGACACGCAAGCATGGTGGTACCGGACTTGGCCTGACCATCAGCAAAGCCTTAGCGGAAGGTATGGGGGGAGCACTTGGGTTCAAGACCGAAGTGGGTGTTGGTTCTACCTTTTACATCAGCTTCCCGGAAACAGGTGATTCTGCAACTCCAAAGCATTGATCGTCAGCGCTTTTTATAAAACGTCACTTTACGGGTGAATTCAAAAACGTAGGCCTCCGCTTTGTCGGGGCTTGCACTCTCCGCTTGGCTAAGGCATCACCAGCATCATTGAAGACTGGGAGAATATGACGTGGCCGCACCTATCCTGGCCCTCAGGGGATTATCCGCCGGTTTTGGCAATCCCGTGCTGTTTGAAAATCTCGACGTCTATGTGGCGGCGGGTGACCGGATCGCGCTGGTTGGCCGGAACGGGTCCGGAAAATCGACGTTGTTGAAGATTTTTGCAGGCCTTCAACAAGGCGACGGCGGCGAACGGTTTGTTCAGCCGGGCACGCGCGTTGCCTATCTTGGACAAGATGTAGATCTCAGCAATCATGCAACGGTCGGAGATTTTGTTGAAAGTCAGCTCGGTGCTGACGACAGTGCCACGAGTTATATGGTCGAGGCGGTGCTTTCAGAGGTTGAAATGCCCTCTTCCACCCCAACAACCAGCCTGTCGGGTGGTGAGGCGCGCCGGGTCGCCCTTGCCGGTGTGCTGGTGCAGGACCCGGACGTATTGTTCCTTGATGAGCCGACCAACCATCTCGATATCAAAGCCATTGAATGGCTTGAGGATCGCCTTAACCAGTTTTCCGGTGCCATCGTCACCGTCAGCCATGACCGGGCGTTTCTGAGACGGTTATCCAGGGTCACCCTGTGGCTGGATCGCGGGAAAATTCACCGGCTTGAAAAAGGTTATCAGCATTTTGACGAATGGTCGGAAAAGATCATGGAGTTGCAGGCCGAAGACACGGCCAAGCTGGATAAACTGATTGCCGAGGAAACCCGATGGTCGCGTGAAGGCATCAGCGCCCGCCGGACCCGCAATCAGGGCCGTTTGAGGCGGCTGTATTCGCTCCGGGATGAGCGCCAGTCGCGGATTGCGGTGCAGAACATGGTTGCACTTGAGACGGAAGCCTCGAAAACATCGGGCAAACTGGTTGCCGACGTGAGCGGCATCTCCAAGGCTTTTAACGACCTTTGCCTGATCTCCGGGTTTTCAACGCGTATCATGCGTGGTGACCGGATTGGCATCATTGGCCCTAACGGGGCCGGAAAAACCACGTTACTTAAAATGCTTACGGGTAATCTTGAACCTGATAGCGGAACCGTCAGGCTGGGCACCAACCTTGATATCCTGACCTTCGATCAGACCCGCTCGCACCTTGATCCGGAAGCAACGCTTTGGGATACGCTGTGTGATACCGGTGGCGACCAGATCAACGTGCGGGGACGCCCGAAACACGTGGTTGGGTACCTGAAAGAGTTCCTGTTTCATCCGGGGCAGGCGAGAAGCCCGGTCAAAAGCTTGTCTGGTGGCGAGAAAAACCGCCTGCTGCTGGCAAAGCATCTGGCGAAACCATCGAACTTGATGATTCTCGATGAGCCGACCAACGACCTTGATCTCGAAACGCTCGATCTGTTGCAGGAAATGCTGGCCGAATACGAAGGCACGATCCTGCTGGTCAGTCATGACCGCGATTTCCTCGACCGCGTTGTGACCTCGACGATTGTGCTGGAAGGCGATGGTGTGATCGAGGAATACCCCGGTGGTTACAGCGATTATCTGACTCAGAAAAAATCTGTAAAAAAGGCAAAATTACAGAAAAATTCGACTAAGGTACCCATTTTGACACCTAAATCGCCAAAAAAGACCGCTGGACGGATGAGTTACAAGGACAGGCGCGAGCTTGAAGAAATTCCGAAACGCATGGAAGAGATGGAAGCTCAAATCGTTACGCTTAACAGTGAAATGGCATCCGCTGGCAGCAATATCGACAAAATCCATCGCCTGTCGGAACAACTCGGCACTCTGACCAGTGAACTCGCGACAGCAGAAGAGCGCTGGCTGGAACTGGAAGCCCTTCGCGAAGAGCTGGAGGGGTAAAATTCAGTCCATTTTCCGCCGGAACCGTTCCGCATTGGCGCTGTCGAGGCGGACGCTGAGTTCTATCGATGTCTCGTCATCAGTGCGCTCAATCACCTCGCCATGTTCATAAAGCCATGCCAGGTGCGCACCGTCAGCGTGTTGCAGGGAGATATGCAGGGTTTCGTGGGCGGCGGTGATGCACCGATCCATCGCGGCGAGCAGCAGATCGCAACCTTCCCCGGTGATGGCCGAGACGGGAAATCTCGGCTCATCTGATCTGGAAATCTGTTTATGAAGCACCTCGGCCTGTTCGCTATTCAGCTGATCGACCTTGTTGAGCGCTTCGATCATTGGCCGTTCATCATCATCGAGAACGCCGAGATCACGCAGGACCACCAGGACGTCACCCCGCTGAGCGTCGGTATCAGGGTGCGCGCAGTCCCTGACGTGAATGATCAGATCGGCCTCCGTCACCTCTTCCAGTGTCGCGTGAAAGGCATTGACCAGTTCGTGTGGCAGGTCGGAAACGAAGCCCACGGTATCTGACAGGATTACCGAACGCCCGGACGGCAGGTCAAGTCCGCGCATCGTCGGATCCAGTGTCGCGAACAGCTGGTCTTCGGCGACCACGTCTGAATTTGTCAAACGGTTGAACAGCGTTGATTTTCCGGCGTTGGTGTAACCGACCAGCGCGACAATCGGGTATGGCACCTTGCGTCGCGCCTTGCGGTGCAAGTCACGGGTTCGGGTGACCTCTTTAAGTTCCTTTTTCAGTCGCGTAATACGCTGATCGATCAGGCGGCGATCAGTTTCGATCTGGGTTTCGCCGGGGCCACCCATGAACCCCGCCCCGCCGCGCTGGCGTTCCAGATGGGTCCAACTGCGGACCAGACGGCTGCGCTGATAAGTCTGGGCAGCCAGATCGACCTGCAAGCGCCCTTCCTTGGTACGCGCCCGGGCACCGAAAATCTCAAGAATAAGTCCGGTACGATCAATCACCTTGCGCTCCCAGGCGCGTTCCAGATTGCGTTGCTGAATGGGCGTCAGGGCGGCATCGACAATAATAACGTCAATGCCGTAGTCATCCTGTTCCGCCTGATCGCCGACACGCTCGACCGCGCCACCACCCAGCAGGGTTGCTGGGCGTGGCCGGGTGACGTTCAGAACCTCATGGGTAACGACGTTAAGATCAATCGCCAGCGCTAAACCAACACACTCTTCCAGACGCGACGATGCGGAACGGGTCGTTGATGCGTTTCCTTGCAGATTGGGATGAATTACAATGCAGCGTTCACGCTCATCGTCCAACGGTCGACCCATATCAGATGTTCGTCAATCGGGCACACTTGCCCGCAAAGAAATCGATCAAGCCTCGCCCTCTTCGTCCAGTTCTTTTTCCGGCTCAAACAGCTGAATGGGAACAGATGGCATGACAGTGGAAATGGCGTGTTTGTAGACCAACTGAGTATGACCGTCGCGACGCAGCAGTACCGAAAAATTGTCGAACCAAGTCACAATGCCCTGCAACTTTACGCCATTGACCAGAAACACCGTGACAGGCGTTTTCTGTTTCCTGATGTGATTGAGAAAAACGTCCTGGACGTTCTGAGACCTTTCAGGCGACATCGTCAACCCCCCTTTATTTGTTTGTTATTTTTCCACATGTCAGGGACGGACTGCGGAAATATACCCTTGGTTTTAACTTCTCCAAACTTCCCCCGTTGAAAAAGCGCAGAAAACTGCGCTTTCCCTCAGATATCGCCTTCAGCTTACAGACTTCGAAGCCGCTTGCATAGCGCTTGTCCACTCTGAAATTGCCAAATTGGCGGAAATTTTTCGAATTCTCCCTCTTCGGGAGCGTGTTGGCGAAGCAGGATGGGTGTGCAATTCGCATTGGCCGCACATTCCATATCGATGTCAGTATCACCGACAAACCAGACGTCAGACATGTTCCACGGGCCCTTGAAGTCGGGCCCGTCCACCAACGCCATATGGACGGGATCGGTGGCGGGTTTGTCCCGCTCGGCATCGTATGCACCAACGATCTGGCCAAAACAGCTGCTCCAGCCCAGATGATCGGCTTCGGAACGCAGGTAGGCGCCCGTTTTGTTGCTGACGACTGAAAGATAAATGCCCATGTCGATCAACTCGGACAACATCTCGCCGATCCCGGCGATCGGCTGCACCAGTTCCGTATGAATGGCGCCATAGCGGGCATAAAACACCTCCGCCGCTTCCTGCCATTTGTCACCAAATAGCACCGGAAAGCTTTCCCGTAACGATTTTCGTACCCTTGTACGGACTTCGACAGGCGACCAGGGCTCATGTCCGAAGGTTGTCAACGTTGTATTAAGGGCGTCACCAATAACCGGCCAGCTGTCGACCAGCGTATTGTCCCAGTCGAAGATGATCGCTTGCGGGCGTCGGTCCGGAACCGTCAATTCCACTTGTCCGTATGTTGTGGCCCGCCCTTGGCCTCGATAAAATCAACGTAGAGATCAAGCAGACGCGCTGTCAATTCGCCGACATGACCATTGCCCACCGGATTGTCATTAATGCTGGTCACAGCTTTCACATGAGATGTCGAACTGGTGATAAAAGCCTCTTTTGCCTCCAGAGCTTCCTGTTCGCTGAACGGACGTTCGGAGAAACTGACACCCGCCTCTTTCGCGGCTTCCAGTACGGCAAGCCGGGTGATGCCATTCAGGATGGCGCTGGAGATGTCACGTGTTACCAGCTCACCGTCTTTGGTGACGATCCAGGCGTTGGTCGACGTGCCTTCTGTAACCATGCCCTGATCATCAATCATCCACGCTTCAAAAGCCCCTGCTTCCCGCGCCTGCTGTTTACCCAGACAATTAGGAAGAAGTGATACTGATTTGATATCTTTGCGTTTCCAGCGAATATCAGGGATCGTGATGACACCTATTCCTTTGGACAGTGCAACCTTGTCCAGTGGTTTCATTTTTTTGGCGGTAACCACCATTGAGCTGACGCAATCTGCCGGGAACGGATGGTCTCGACGCGCCACGCCACGGGTGACCTGAATGTAGACCAGACCATTTTTGACATGATTGCGGCGGACAACTTCATTGACCACAACCATGAACGGGCCGGGTTTCATGGGCCAGTCAATGCGAAGTTCCGATAGCGAGTGACCCAGCCGATCCATGTGGCCCTGAACGCCAATCAGTTTGCCGTGGTGGATGGCAAAAACTTCATAAACCCCATCAGCGAACTGATATCCACGGTCTTCGATATGAACCGCCCCTTCCGAATGGGGAACGTACTGACCATTAACGTATGCGATGCGTGACATGCTTACCCTCTAAAATTTTGCGGTGACTAGAAATACTCAAGCTGAACCGAGAACATTTTCTCGACTTTTCGAATAACATCAGCGGCGGCGAACAGTACGACCCGGTCATTTGCCTGAACCACCGTGCTGCCGCCCGGACAGATCATGTCCCCATCGCGGACAATTGCGCCAAGCAGTACACCCGTGGGCAATTTGACCTCACGAAGCGGTCTGCCCACCAGATCAGAGGTTTCCAGCGCCTCGGCTTCAATCAGTTCGCCAAACCCTTCGCGCAGCGTATGGACGGAATGAATGCGCCCGCGCCGCACATGCTGAAGAATGGTGGAAACCGTAATATTTCGGGGGCTGACAACCACATCAATCCCCAACGAGCTGATCAACGGCTCATACGTGCTCTTGTTAATCAGAGTGATCGCGCGCTGACAGCCGTAACGTTTGGCAAGAAGCGAGGCCAGAATGTTGGTTTCATCGTCGTTGGTGAGCGCAACCACGGTCTCGGTTTCCGAGACATTGGATTCTTCCAGAATTTCCTGATCCAGCACACTTCCCTGTAAAACCATGGTTTTATCCAGAATGCTGGCAATATATTCGGCACGCTCCTTGTCGGATTCAACGATCTTGGTTTTGACCCAGTCGTGTTCGCGCTCAATCTCCTGAGCCAACGACAAGCCGATATTTCCGCCACCGAAGATCAACAGCCGTCGCGCTTCGCGTTCTTCATGACCAAAAGCTGTCATGGCACGACTAATCTGATTGCTGTCAACGACGAAATAGACTTCGTCGCCGGGTTCCATCTGGTCATCCGAAGTCGGCACGATGGCGATGTCGTTACGCATGATTCCGACAATGACGATATTCAGGTCCGGGAACAGTTTGGTCAGTTGACGAAGTGGTGTATTGACCAGAGGGCAATCGTCATCACAACGCACACCCAGCAGTTTGACCTTGTCATCAACCAGTGGAATCATTTCAAACGCACCGGGCACCCGCAAACGGCGGCTGACGGCGCGGGCGACTTCCATTTCCGGGGAAATGATAACGTCAATCGGCATATGGTCACGAGAAAACAGGTTTGCCCACATCGGTTCCAGATAAGCCTGTTCGCGAACACGGGCAATTTTGGTCGGTACGTCGAACAGGGAATGAGCCACCTGACAGGCGATCATGTTGACTTCGTCGGAATAGGTAACAGCGATTAGCATGTCGGCATCTTCAAGGCCTGCCTGTTCAAGCACATCGGGACGCGATGCCTGACCGACGACCCCGTTAACATCAAGTGTATCGCTGATCTTGCGGATCAATTCGGGAGATTTGTCGACGACTGTCACATCGTTATTTTCCATCGCCAGATGACGGGCAATGTTCGAGCCCACCTGACCGGCTCCGCAGACAACAACTTTCATCGCTTCCTGTCCCCCTATTGTATGCCCAGAGACTTGAGTTTTCGATGCAGCGCAGAGCGTTCCATGCCAACGAAATCGGCTGTTTTTGAAACATTCCCGCCAAACCGCGTAACCTGTGCTGCAAGATACTGGCGCTCGAATATCTCGCGTGCTTCACGCAAAGGCAATGCCATGATTTCGTGATTTTCCGTATCGGCTCTCGGTACCGGCGCATCCGAGCAGATTTCCGGCGGCAACATGGAGAGGCCGATGGATTCCTCAAGATCGCCCGGCGCCATAATCAGTAGACGCTCAATTATATTTTTAAGTTCACGCACATTTCCCGGCCAGTCGTAACCCTGAAGTGCGGATATGGCGTCGTCGCCAATGGAGCGCGGTGGTTGCCCGATTGCCTTTGCCGCCTGTTTCATAAAATATCTGGCAAGGGCGCCAATATCTTCCGGGTGGTCCTTGAGCGCAGGTATATCCAGCGGTACGACGTTTAACCGGTAATACAGGTCTTCGCGAAACCTTCCCGCTGAAATTTCATCCGTTATATTGCGTGTCGTCGCAGCGATCACCCGGACATCGACATTCATTTCAGACGCGCCACCGATGCGCTGGAAAATCTGGTCCTGTAGAACCCGGATAATCTTGCCCTGGGTTTCAATGGGCATATCGGAAACCTCATCCAGAAACAGGGTTCCGTTATGGGCCAGTTCAAACATACCGGGCCTGATTTCGGGCGCCTGTCCGGATTCCGGAAATTCTATTCCGAACAGGGTTTCCTCAATATGGTCGGCTACCATCGTTGCACAGTTGACGACAATAAACGGGCCCGTTGCCCGTTTTGACTGTTTGTGGATCTGCCGGGCGACGATTTCTTTTCCGGATCCCGCTGGACCCGAAATAAACACACGGCTATTAGCCGGGGCGACTCTGGAGACAGATGCGCCGAGATCGCGAATAGCCGCCGACTCACCAATCAGTTCGTCAGTTCGCCCCGAGTGCAGTCGCAGTTCCTGATTCTCCCGGCGCAGTCGGTCGGTTTCGAGCGCGCGTTCAACGAGAAACAGTAGCCGGTCCGACTTGAAAGGTTTCTCGATGAAATCGTATGCGCCGTCCTGTATGGCCTGAACGGCTGTTTCCACGGTTCCGTGTCCGCTCATCATGAGAACGGGCAAGCTTGGGTAATCACGTTTGATTTCCTTGAGAATTCCAAGCCCGTCAAGGGTGCTTCCCTGTAGCCAGATATCGAGCAGAACAAGGCTGGGGCGCCGCTTTTCAACTTCTGCCAGTGCGGCGTCGCTATGACCGGCTTCGCGGGTTTCAAACCCTTCATCCTGCATCAGTCCGGCGAGCAATGTGCGAATGTCGGCTTCGTCGTCGACAATGAGAATATCGTGATTCATGGCAGTGATTCTAAGCGCCTCTGGAGTGAAGCGCGAGGTCAATCTCCGCTTTTATGGGATCATCAGCGGAATCATCAGCAGA
>JAJFIJ010000335.1 GCA_021775105.1 Rhodospirillales bacterium
TTGAACAGCTTCCCATTATTTAACTCAGCAACGAAGAGAGTTTTATTAAACGTCCCATCGATTACGCCAGTTCCAGCTTGTGACATCTGAGAAACGCCACCGTCAACAATATCCAGATCGCCCTCGTCTGAGAGGTCAAAAGAGTCATCAGTCGCATTTGTGTGGACCGACAGCATCGTTCCAGTGCCATCATGAGCATCGCGCCATTTAAGGAAGTGAGTGCCCCCCAGCGCGCTGATCTTTGCAGCAAGGCCAGGGGCAGAAAAAGCGTCTGCACTTCGTAGCGTGGGGGCTGTGGTGGATTTGATGTAGGAGGATAGTAATCCTTCAACATTATTACCCCCCCAAGTTACGTTGGAACCGACCGCAGTAGCAGACAAAGTTTGTAGATTAGCGTTAGCTCCAGCCGCCGGGAAATAGTTTGATCGTAAGCCGGTATTCCCCGAGGCATCATTTGTTGATGTTATCCAGAGTCGCCAATAACTCCCGTGATCTTTGGCACCAGAGCTTACAATAGTGGCAGAACCACTCGTAATAAAAGAGTTTGTCTCTCCAGTTGAAGTATCAAGAGTGACATCTATAGAGCTATTTGTTCCGCCAAACCAAGCACACCTAAGCAAACAAAACCGCGTTGTTTTAGGTACTGCGTCCTTTAAAATAAACCTAGAAATACTGCGAGTTTCATTGTTCCCTACTGTAACAACAGTCCCTAGAAAGCCCTCAAATTGGGTGGGGTCGTCGTCCTCAACCGTATCCGCTGTTGTCTGGCCGTCGGGGGCTGCTGTCGTGTTAGTTGACACCAATGGTGTGCCACTCAAAGTCCAAGCAGCGGCAGACATATCCTCAGTTTGCAACTCCCCTTGAACCGACGCTACCCTCTCGACCAGAAATGCACGACCAGCAGCAAGGTTTGCCGGGTCGTAGTTCTGGCGGAGCACATCTATTGCAGCAGACTCAAGCAAGCCAGAGGAGTTCACAAAATACGCCGATGTGGCTCTTGTGTGGACCATCGACGCATTTTGGCCAACATCAAGCCCTAATTCAGCGTTCAGGAATATAGTCGGGAATGCTTCGTCGTCCGCTTGACCTGCAAACCTACGATGTCTGGATCTGGTAATCGACATCAGACATATGCCGCTCGGAATTTACCAATAATCTTAATGTCGTACATCGAGCCATCAACGTGACCATCCGTCGTCAAAACGATGTCACCTGTGGCGCCCGCCGATAGAGGGTCACGCAGCGCGCCGCCCTCTCTCTGATACGGGCGGTAACCGTTCCCCCTGAGTATCGCGATCTCATCATTTGTCGTCGCGTCCCACTCAAGGGAAACATAATTCATCCCATGAACCGACCAATCAATTTCGTGGATATCAAAGGCCACCGGGACAATGCCATTGACCGCCGTGAAATCCGAAAGGTTGAGCTTAATCACAGCCGCCTCGCCGGTGCCGTCAGACTCGTTCGTGATACGGAAAACACGGAACGATTCGGAGGTCATAATAACTTTCGTGTCTACTGTATCGGCCACGGCGAAACCTTCCTATTGAGCTTCCTTCTCGGCGATGAGGGTCTTCAAATCCTCCTTGCCCTTCTGGTAAGCGTTGATCCCAAGTTCTTTGGCCTGAGCGCGCAATTGCTGTATTTCGGACGGCTCTTTTACAACCCCGCCAGAGCCTCCACCAACCTTCTCAAGCTCAACCTTGACAATCTCCTTCGCCTGGGCCCGTTGTCCGGCATCCATCATAAACAACTTGCCCTTGAGATCCGGATAAAGGCGATCGATAACCGCAATCTCGTCGGCCGTCAGAATAACCGTGTCGACGATGCCACTCGGAGAGAAGTTGATTTGCTTACCGGGGATTTGCTCGTTGTCCATATTGAGTTCGCCAGCACCACCAACGGGCCTGAATTTCTCAAAATTGGCAACGTCGGTTTCGATCAATCGACCCTCGACATCACCGCCGGCATGCAACTTCAAACGAATGTTTTTCCACTCGAGAATTTTCTTTTTATTGCGATGTTCCCAAGCCCGATGCTTGTCCGTGGCGCCAGATGGATTTCGACGCATTTCTGCCTGGGTGGGCATTCCAACCAGTATTTCCTCTTGAAGCTGCCGTTCTCGATTTATAGCCGAGTCCATCTGACCTGCTGCATACGCTTTCGGTGCCTGCGTCTCGAGTTGTTCATGCAAGCGCCGAAGCTGTCGCGTCATTTCGCCCTTGTTCTGAATCTGGTTCACAATATGGGGCGCACCAGATGTCATCTTTTCCAAACGGGATTGCTCCCGTTTCATGTCATCAACTTGCGCCGGCCGTAGTAACGGAGCCGTGGATTCTTGGAAGGCAGCATCGGGCATTTTTATCTCCTAGAGGTTAAGCGCCAGCAACCGTGGCGAGCTTGCCACCCGTAGCAGCCGCCGCTGGTTGATTTTGAAGTGGCAAATCACCGGCACTAAATTCCGCAGCGCCAGCATGGTTGCAGTCAACGAGGATAACCTCACCGCCTGCCGAGGCCGCTACCGACATCACTTGTGTCATTTCGGTGCCTTTGAAATTCAGGAACAAGCACCGCTTAAATATCAAAAACCGGTCAATCGTGCCGACCGCGACTTTTACATGAAGCGGGGTAGCTGCATCACATCGGGCGATGAAGAGGCAATCTTCAAATATGTCTCGAGTTGCAGCGGCCAGTGTTTCCACGGTCGCATTTGCGGCACCACGATCAACACTATCAAGGCCAAACGTGCAATTGCTGAAATACCGCTCTCCGTCGCCACTCAGCGTTAGGCTTCGAGAACCCGCCGCATCAGCCGCGAGCTGCGCGCCCATGCCGCCAATGTGAAGATTGAAATGCGCGTTCCGTTGGCCCGTCTCAGCCCATGCGATTTGGGTCTCTGCCGTCGCATATCCGTGGAAAACATGGAAGTTAGCGAACACACAGCCATCGGCCGTGACGCTCACCAGAGGCGTGAAGTCGTTGGTCACTGCCCGGATTGAACAGCGATGCGAAATCTTGTTGTACGATGTCCCGATGATGTGGCATAGATTTTTAGACCACGTCAGGGTCGCCGTCTCAGAAACAACGTTGGTGGATGACGCCGACGAATTACCGATTATGACCGCAACGTCGTTCTGGTTCGCCGTCATCTTGCTATGAGCCGCCGACAGCGTCACCAGGGCCTTATCCGGTGCTAGGCCTGTGTTTCCATCGGACGAGTCCGAATTTCCTGGCCAGACATAATAAATAGTGCCACCGGGCGGGATTAGATTTAAACCCGTAACCGGGAGACCGTAGCTCGTAATACCATCGGGAAAATCTGTCGTGGGCATCGTTCATATTCCTTAATCTGTAACGTTTCCGGATCTCACGGAACCGCCCGAAGGCCGCTCACCGGCGCTTGTCCTTCGCTTACACTCATGGCGCCTGGATTATCCCAAGATTGGGTGATACCCAGCGCCTTTTTAAATACCGTCCGGATTTACATGCACTCGCGCGCGCTTCACTCCGGCTGAGCGATCGGGGCCCTTCTTCCCAGGAACTCCGGTGTTAAACCCAGGCTTCACCTTGAAAGCGGGGGCCTTACCTCCGTGCGTTCCCGGTGCCTTCGGCGGGCTCATGCTACTGCCACCGTTCTCGCCCCGGTTCTCGCTAAAATTCTGGTTTGCCATTATGACACCTCGACTGAGTTCGTACCGGTCGGCATCGGTATTGCTTTGAGAGCTTCAATCACCGCCACCTTGACACGTTCTGCATATCTGGCTTGGCAGGAAATCCTCGCCGTGATTTCTACCGTTACTTGCTCACTGCCATCGTTCCCAGGCTGCGCGTCCTCGGCGTCTTCACCTTTCCGAGGGCCACGCTTCTGGTGCGCTTCGGGAACGTTATCGATGATTTCTTTTTCATCTGTTCGCCGATCGTCCGCGTCCGCGGTGGAAAGTTCTTCGGCATCAGCCTTTCCCTTTTCTCTTGGGCTTTTTACGCCCGGTTTTCTTGCCATAACTCATCTTTGCTCCTTGATTCTTTTGATATTAATGGTGTAACGCTTTGCCCTACCCACTGGTAATGGAATAGGACACATACGATGACACCACTAACACCGGAACAACTCGCTTACCTCGCCGGAGCCTTCGACGGAGAGGGACAACTCAGCATTATCAAAAACATCCGCAGCGATGACAAAAAACGGTTGCGAAACTACGCGCTCCGCGTTGAGGTCCGCCTCGGTCAACGCCGCCGTCTGTGGCTTGATACTATTCAATCTTGGGTCGGCGAAGATAATGCCAGCCTCGGACGGAATGGTGCTGCTCAAGCCTTTTACATTCTCCGCTTCAAGGCGGCTTGGTGCAGAGAATATTTGCCTTTGATCCGTCCCTATTTGATTTTGAAGGGTGCAAACGTCGATATCATCATGGAGTTCTTTGCGCTCGCCACGCCGCATCGCGGCCGTATTGGGGCTGGCGATGAAGTATGGGCGAAACGTGATGCGCTCCATGTTAAAATCAAACATCTAAATGCCGATCGTTCAAATAGCCACGATGTAATGCCAAGTAATGAAAGTCAACTTACTTGGCCGCCTAAAGTCCAACGCCAATTAGTGTAAGCATTCGCGTAGCGCATGTAGCCTCTCCACTTGGCGATGATAGTATCGAGATCTTCCGCGAATGCGAACTCGACGGGGACGCGATCGACCCAATGGAGATGATTTTTTCGCATGGTGCTATCGTTCAGGAACCAGTTGTTGGCGTCTGAGAGATAATTCCATTCGATGATGTCGTAGGCACCCTCATGGACGTTGCGGTTGTTGTTCGCCGTATCGACCTTGCCGCGAGAGGCGTTGATTTCCCAGGCTTCCTCAAACAGGTTCGGCGGGATGATAATCTCATCCGGCACGACAACCATGCGCTCGGCTTGGTCGCCCCGGAATCCAACCATCTGAATGCGCGCGGCGGAAACCGCGGTTGCGCTCAGTGCCGACGTAGTCAGGTTGTCAAACCCCGTCGCTGTGCTGGCGCTGGTGTTGGTCGTGTGCGAATCGGAGCACATCGCCACGCCTTCTGAGTGGTTCGAAAAGAAGTTGTCCACCGAGAAAGCGTTGTTGAACACCCGGGCCGCATGGGTTTGTCGGGTCCGCTGGGCCGACGTGGCAAGATCGGCGGGCCGCTGGTTCATGATATTATATTGGTCATCATCGAACAATGTTCGCTCGATCTGAACACCGGACGCAAACTCGACATGAGTCATTGTCACGTCATAACCCTGGGTCTGACTTTGATAATTCACCGTGTTCGTGAACTGATCCCATTCGGCCAATGTGCCGACTTCGGACCAAGTCATTGTTGATCGGCCGTTATCGGTCGGCGATCCGAACAACTGCGGTATCATGTCCGGCAGTGCCTCAAACTGATTGTGAAAAATCTTCTGGAAATCTGGATCAAGAAGATCCCCAAACGATTCTGAACGATGCGGAACTGGCATAGTGACGGCCTCCTTACAGGCTAGATGCTACCGCCGGCAGCAAAGATGCTGTCGAATGGTGACAATAGGACATGAGAGTTATTTTGGCCGTCGTTCGAGTTATCCCCGAGCAGCAATTCAACGACACGGAAGTTGTTGTTGTCGGTGTCCACCGCTACAGAGGCGTCGACCGCATCAAGATTAGTGGAAAGCTGAACAAATTGAGCTTCCATTCCAACCGGAGAGCCAACGAATGGCGCCCGTAGGAATCGATCACCGACCGCAATATCATGGGTGAAGGCCACTGTTACCGTTCCAGCGGTTGAGCTAACCGATGTGATTTTTCTGGCTGAACTGACATTTGCGCCGGAGTAGCACCAAACTGCGCCCTCGTCATATGTCGGCGATGACCATTCGCTTGCGGTCGTAACCGTAAGACCATCGGTAGAGGCAGTTGTCACCGTGAGCAGCGTTAGAGCGGTGTTTGCCGCCGCGCCGCCGAGCATCCGGGCCCTGTAAACCGCGTTGGGGTCGATCACCACCGAAACGCGCGCCGACGGGTCCGTTGTGCCCGATTGGGCCGTGGCCAAGGTCGCAGTATCCTCTGTGATACCAACAAGGTCAACCGAGCCTGTCGTGGTGTCACCGAGCGCAACACCTTCATTCCCTGCGCCGCCGACAACCACCGGGACGCCAGCCACCGCCATCGTTTCGCCTACCTGATAGGGCAGAACGGACGGGGTCGTATTTCCAAACAATGTGCGTACATATTCCATGCTGTTTCCTATCGAGGCATTGAACCGTGAACGAGAAAATGAGCCTGTTGTGCAAATTCGCGGCAGCCATCGCAGGGCCCGTTGACAAAGGGGATATTGGATTTCGTAACATATCCAGTTTCACGCTTACTGAATTTTGGTCGGCAACTCCTGCAAAGGATAATTGCCTTTTTTAATGACACCAAGTCCGCAATATTGGTTCCCGCCAACATGCCTGACGGTCGGCCTTGGTGAACGTTGATCTTCGCCCTATCTTGGCGACTAAAACTCTGTTCAGAGCGGACAACGTTTGGCGACTGCATGTTCATGCGGACGCCCTATTTCGGGCATCGGCGCGTGCCAAAACATCATTATCGGCAAAGCCCAATATTTCGGCAACTGCAGCCCAGTTTTTATATCTGCCATTGTCGATTCCGGTTTGATAATAGGTGCGACGACGCGGGCTCAACTTTAATTTGGCAGGAGGGCCTGAGCCCTCGCCTTCGATGCCGTTGTCGGGATTCCCGCCAGCGCCCAAATCACTTGATGGCTCGGGGTCTGGCTTAACCCCAGGTTTTGAAAGTGCGGCGATCGGACCCAGGACGGATCGAATGGCGGCAAGCTGCGCCGGATTACCAGCTTTGATCCCATCCTTAACCATTTCCTGATATGAGGCTTCAACCTTGCCTCTTAACACGGTGCCTGGGACCAGAATATCCGGTTGCAACGCGGTATAGGCGTCAATCTTGGCACCCACCGTCTGTTCGGTCGTCACGGCCCCGACCCTATCATCGACGGCCTTAGCGATGGCGGCGGCGCTCTGGATATCAAGTTGCTCGTCGCGCTGGGCTTCGGTGATTGCACCACTCGCAATCATGCCCTCAAGTTCCGTGCGAGAATATGTCTTCACCTGAGCGGCCGCCGGGGCCGGATTGGAGGTGGCGGTGGATACTGCCTGCATCCCATCAACCCGGCCCTTTAGCTCGGCGAGGTCCTTCTCAATGTCTTGGCGCTTGGTGCGTTCGGCTTCCAAAGCAGAGAGCGGGACCATTGGCTTATCGTCCTGGCTATCCTGCGATCCATTACCCGACTTATCGCTATTCGCGGCAGGGTCAAGAGGCGGCATATTTGTCATTCCTTATTTTGTTTGATAGCGGCGACC
>JAJFIJ010000336.1 GCA_021775105.1 Rhodospirillales bacterium
ACATGACGGGGGTATTGAAATTCGCCCTGCTGAATCGCGATATCAGATTCATGAGCAACGCGACAACCGGCACACCTTTGGGTGCCTTTGTTCTCGGTGCCGCTTTCGCGTTCGGCTGGACGCCCTGCATCGGTCCCATCCTCGGTGCAATCCTGACCATGAGCGCTGTCACGACGTCAGTCAGTGGTGGAATAGCGTTGCTTTCAATCTATTCCCTCGGATTGGCGATTCCCTTCCTGCTCGTTGCCGCGTTCACAGGTGCCTTCTTAAACCGGATCAAGAAATTGGGGCAAGTTGGTCGATCACTACAGATTGTCTCAGGTCTTCTTCTGACGGTCGGTGGCCTGGCAATGATGACGGGATATCTGTCTTCAGCGGGCACATGGTTGCTCAATACCTTCCCTTTCTTTCAGGAAATTTTGCTGTGATCCGCTCTTCATCACAAACCCTTCCGCTTTAATAAAGTAAAAGGAGTTCAGTAATGACCAAAATTAGGCACTACTCAGCAGAGACTACACGGTTTGCCAGCCCGTGGATCGCCACTTTCATTGCCATTATCATTATTATCGCCTTTTCAGTGGCAATGGCGGTCAACGCTTCGGCGGCGATGGCGCAACTTAATTTGAGCGTCGAACAAATCAAGCAACGGATAGAGAGTGATTACGGTGTCAGGGTGCTGAGAGTCGAAAAAATTTCACAACAAGGCAGAGCGGTTCTTGCAATTACTGCTATGAAGGATCCCGGCGATTTCGATGATGCCCTACAAGTGAACACCGTGGTCGCCGACCCGGTAACCGGGGACTTAATCCGCCAGTACCGTCACGCGCCTAACGGGATGCTCTTCGCCGCACCGAATATCGATTTTAGAACGAGCCCACGCCTGGCCACGACGCCTTGAGCAATTCGCAGTCGGGCAAATTAGGAAACGGATGAATGGTCCTCTCTAAAACGAAATCGAGAAGTGTGGTTGGGGTTCTGGCACTTGCCACTATAAGCGCCTCCAGCATTGCAGCGGCAGAAACGCATGCTGACCATCAGGGAGAGGCCGTATACGCACAATCTTGTCTTGCCTGCCATGGCCCCGATGGCGCGGGCGCAATGCCGGGTATTCCCGATCTAACAGAAATGAACGGGCCATTGAGCAAATCCGACAAGGTTTTGATGAAGAGCATCCTTGAAGGGATTGAAACGGAATCTACACCGATACCAATGCCCGCCAAAGGCGGAGATGAACATCTGACTGAGGCTAAAGCACGATTAGTTCTGGAATATATCCGACGAGAGTTCCGCAAATGAATATTAACCTGCCGACGCTTTTGTCGGTGCAATTACATGAGGTAAGAAAATGAGTAAAAAATCTATCCTGGTATTGGGATTGGCGGCCGCCTTGATATCGACAGCTGTCAGCGCCAAACCCCTGGTTTATGTCGCGGCGGGATCGGCTAATCAGATACTCGTCATTGATGCTGCCACAGACAAAGTTGTTGGCAAATTCGATGGAATCGACAACCCGCACTCCATCGTCTCCACACCCGACGGCGAATACGTCCTCTCAGGCAGTCTCAAGGAGAAAAAATTGAGCAAAGCAGACAAGGGGCCTGCGCACAGCACCATTTATCTGGTCCATCCGGAACACGGGCACGTCATGTTGACAATCAAAGCAGAGGGGATGATCCACCACCAGGCGATCACCCCCGATGGCCGATATGTCATTTCGACGCATCCCACCCGCGGTAATATCAGTCTTACCGACCTTCAGAAGAACGAAGTCGTCAAGACTGTGGCGACAGGACCATCCCCAAACTACGCTACCGTCACGCCAGATGGGAAAACAGTATACGTCAGTAACAGTGGCAACGGCACGATCAGTGAAGTAGACACCGCCTCGTGGACGGTGAAACGCACCTTGGAAGCAGGACCAGGGCCTGAGCATATTGTGCTGTCGAAAGATGGAACCACGATCTACGTCATCAATTCCGGCGCAGGTGTCTTGTCAGCAGTTGACATTTCCATGGGCAAAGTCGCCAAGACATACCAACTCGGCAAACGCCTTCACGGTCTCGATATTTCAGATGACGGGACAACCCTGTTTATCACCAGCAAAAAAGATGAGAGACTTATTGCGCTTGATCCGAGAACGGACACCCGTCGCGTCTTGCCATTATCACCATCGCCCTACCACCTGGAAACCATTGAGGGAACAGGGAAGGTTTATGTGTCGAGCAGCAACTCCCCAAAGATCTGGGTCATTGATCAAAAATCAGCGCAGCTTTTGGGCGAGATCAAGATTACGGGCGAGGGACACCAAATGACGACGGTGCAGTAGGTCACCGATATTCTAACAAGAGACACAAATTCAGGAGTTCTGATGAGTTTAAAAGACAAATTACCAGCGCTTGCCGTAACGGCTGTAATGGTCGGGGGCGTGGCTGTAATCATATCAAACATGATGTCTGGGCCGAACAAAGGTATTCCGGTTGATGTAAAGGTGCCGGAACTGAGTGTTGAGGCAAAGGCTGGAGAGGTAAAGTTCGCAGAAAATTGCGCGGCTTGTCACGGTGAAAACGCAAGTGGCAGCGATCAGGGGCCGCCGCTTGTTCACGATATCTACAATCCCGGACATCACGCCGACCAGGCTTTCGTCCTGGCGGCCAAGCGAGGGGTCAGACAGCATCATTGGCAGTTCGGAAACATGCCACCACAACCAAATATTACCAGCGCTGAGATAAAGCCCATATTATCTTATATCCGTGAACTGCAACAGGCCAACGGGATATTCTACAAATCCCACAATATGTGAAGACCAAGGGAAATATAATGAAGCGTTTTGAAAAAATTCAAACGGCGGCCATCTTCCTTTTATCGGCAATGGCCTTTGGCGTGCCCGGATCAGCGAACGCAGAACCGACCCCACTGGGACAGGTGCAGCACATCCACGGCATCACCGTCAATCCGATTAATTCCTCACGCTTGCTGCTTGCCACACACTATGGCCTTTTTTCTGCAACAACCGATGGATTTACTGAACGGGCATCGGTTTTCAACGCTGATATGATGTCTTTTGCCGTTGACCCGGCCAATCCACGGCGTTTATTTTCAAGTGGTCACCCTGAAAAAGGCGGAAATCTCGGGGTCATGGCATCCAAGGATGGCGGCAGTTCCTGGAAACGTCTATCCGATGGTGCAAAGGGTCCCGTTGACTTTCATGCCCTGACGGTCAGTCCGATGAATTCGAAAGTTCTTTATGGAATCCACGAGGGCCTACAGAAAAGCTCGGATGGTGGCGTGAATTGGCAGGTCATCGGAAAAGCCCCCGAAAAGCTATTCGCTTTGGCTGCATCGGCAATAAACAACTCTACGCTTTATGCCGCGACAATGAAGGGACTGATGATCAGTCGGGATGGTGGAAAGACCTGGCAAGCTGGTTTCATACAGCAAAAGCCTGCGACGATGGTCCACTTGACGCCCGCAGGTCGTATTTATGTCTTTGTATACGGAACCGGACTACTCACCGCCACGGAATCAGATTTCACCTGGAAAACAATTTCCAGTGAGTTTCAGGATCGCGCCTTGATGAGTTTCGCAATTGATCCGAAAAACCCGGACCGTCTGTTTGCGGTTACGGACACCGGCACGGTGATGGCGAGTAAAAACGGCGGGAAACAGTGGACAAGCTTCGAAGGGTTTGATTCTTCAACTCCGGAAACCATTCGCAAAGGTCAGGCCCTCTACGTTGAAAATTGCCAGGAATGCCATGGCGTCAAGGGTATTGGCGAACGGCCGGGTGAACCGAATGCCAGGGATGATTTTGGTTTTGTCGCCCCTGCCCTGAATGACGATGCCCATGGCTGGCATCATCCCGACAAACAACTGGTTGAAACCATCCTCAATGGATCACCCCGCAACGAAAGAATGATAGCCTGGAGAAAAACACTTTCTGAAAAGGAGACGGAGACAATTGTTACGTATATCAAGAGCCTGTGGAGTTTCCGCAGCCTCGCCTGCCAAGGAACCAAGCACACGGCGTGTATGCAATAACCTTAACCCTAAAATATTGAATAGGAGATAGACGATGAGTTCAATTCTTACCAAGCCAATGTTTCACAGCAGTGGTCTTGCGGGTGGTATTCTACTGGCACTAATCAATCTTGGCTTCGCCAATGCCAGTCACATACCCGTCGAAACACAATCGACTTCTGATCGGGGAGTCGGATTGGTGTTGCCGAAAATGAATGCAGAA
Organism: Rhodospirillales bacterium; assembly: GCA_021775105.1. Taxonomy (GTDB): domain Bacteria; phylum Pseudomonadota; class Alphaproteobacteria; order Rhodospirillales; family Casp-alpha2; genus JAJFIJ01. Next base: position 4,241 of record JAJFIJ010000336.1, read on the forward strand.
AAAGGCAAGGAACTGTTTGTCAATAAAGGATGTGTCGCTTGTCACGCGGTCAATGGAGTCGGCGGCCATGACGCCCCGGCAATGGATGCTCATCGTCAAATGAGCGGTGTAAATCCCTTTGATTTTGCAGCCAGAATGTGGAACCACGCACCCGGAATGATCGCGGCGCAGGAAGAAGCCTTTGATGAACAGGTCACTCTGACCGGCGACGATCTTGCAAATATCGTCGCTTTCGTTCATGACGACCACTCCCAGCATTCTTTCACTGAAAAGGACATAACCGCCAAAGCTCGAAAAATGATGGAACATGGCCATGGCGACATGGCGGCTCCCAAGGCGCATGCTGAGGAAGCGGGCCACGGCGACATGCCAGCAAAAGGACACGGGCACGCAGCTGACGCTCCAGCACACAAGGACTGATGATATCTTGTTGAGAGTGAATTGAGAAAAGTGGATCATCGGCGCCGAAGTTCATTCACGATGGTGTGGACCATATTGGCCAGCACCGTGACCATTGGCGTTCTGTTCATAACCTTCAGAGGGATCGAACCGGTACGGTTTGTGTACATCCTTCAGAAGGCGGACTGGGTCTGGATATTGATTCTCTTTCTGGTCATGCCCGTAGAACAACTGGTTCGTGGCTGGAAGTGGCGACAAATTCTGTTCGATATCCACCCGGTCTCTTCTCTGAGGCTGTTTGGGGCCGTGATGGTAGGGTATTTTGCCAATATGGTGGTTCCAGTTGGCGTCAGCCCGCTAGTTCGGGCTTGGCTCGTCGCCAGAAAAGAAGGTTTGAAAATTTCTACCGTTCTGGTCACAACCGCCATTGAACGATTCGTTGACGGTATCGTATTTTCCATTCTTGTCGGAATTCTAATAGCTCTATACGCCCTTCCGGATATGGATGGGAACTTGCGCATCGGATTAAGTGCTGCAGCCGGGGGAAGTTTCTTTTTATTTTTGGGGCTTTTCATTTTCCTGTTTCGTGCAAAATCAGGAATCGAAAGACAACATACTTTCCTCGGGCGCACTTTATCGAGACTGGAGAAGCGTTTCTCCAAACACCTTTCAGGATTGGCCACGGGTATTGCAGAAGGAATTGTATGGCCGAAATCCGTTGCAAGAGGAGTGGGCGTCATATCCGCCAGTATATTGATGAAGGTTATCTCCGTTACCCATTTCCTATGGGCGGGACTGGCCTTTGGACTCGTTTTAGGGGGCCTCGACTATCTGTTCGTCATGATCTTTTCCGGATTTTCCTTGATCATTACACGGTTTGTCCGGGTCCCGGGAGGGGGCGTCATCGGTTCTGCCATAGCCTTAAAGATGCTTGGCATTCCTGATGAAGAAGTATTGTCAATGGTCGCGCTCGTTCACGCCGCTTCTGTGACGACGACTGTCGGCTTCGGCGCTCCGATGCTTTGGTATAGTGGATTAAAGGTTTCCACGATTCGCCAATCCATCTAGATAACTGTAGATATAACTGTAGATGTTAAATATCGACCGCGGAGTTCATGGTGCCATAGTCCGTACCCCGTCAATGCGATGAAAATAAAAAGCCCGGGAAGCAATACAAAATCGAGCCAAACCAGCCGCGCCGAAAGACCAACGGCTCCCAGACCGATCACCAGCACTGGTGTAAAACATCACACGGCCATGACCGCCATGCCAACGGCACCGAACTTGGCAAGGTTCTTTTCGTGATCGGAGCGGGAACTTGCCGCACCGGTCGTCACGACAACGCAGTTCCGATACCGGCCGTTCTCAGCACGTCGGCATTAACCCCCGCGGACAAACAGCAATCCGCCAGTTGGCCGTCGACGACGACAGCGGGTATGCTTTTGATTCCGAGACCCTTGGCACGATTTGATATCTCGGGGTCGGTCATGTCTCTGACAGTAATGTTGCAGGATGGGCACGCCATGTCCTGAATCATTTTCACGGTGTCCTCACACACTGCGCAACCAGCGCTATAGATATCAATTTGTCTTTGCTTTGCCATGTTGGTTCTCCTTCATCATGGGCCTCTGGATAAACGACATTTTGCATGCTAATATCTGTAGTCACTACAGGTGCAAGATAATTCGACGTGATGGAGACGACGCATGCACGGGATACTGATCGGGGAACTTTCACGTCGCACAAACGTAAATATAGAAACGATCCGGTACTATGAGCGGAATGGTATTTTACCGGCACCACCACGGACCGAAGGCGGCCACAGGATCTATGACGAGGCTCACCTGAAGCATCTTAACTTCGTGCGCCGATGCCGCGAGTTGGGGTTCGGCCTCGACAGCGTCAAGGAGATGCTGCGGATGGTTGAAGGTGGTGATGTTACCTGCGAACAGGTGAGGATCATCGCGCAAAACCACCTTGATGACGTACGTTCAAAAATTGACGATCTCAGGCGAATGGAAAAGACGTTGAACAGAACGGTATCAGGGTGTGAAGGCGGGAAAGATCCCGATTGTCCGATTATCGAAGCATTGTTCACTGGCGTGGTGGAGAAATGAGCGCCGCCCCTAGCGCCTCCTGATCCGCCAAAGGCAAATAGCCGGAATCAACTGGATTCTGTCTAAGCTTGATGTCCCGACAGAACGAACATTCTTGAGTAAGGTGCCAACGCACAAAAATCAGCAAATGTGACGAAGTATGTCAGAACTCGCCACAGACAACATTTGTTACGATTTTCAGTATCCCGGACATACTTGAGCAATCCCTCTTTGATTAAATCCTACTGTCTTCAGGGCAATTGACAATTGACAAAAGTCTTGCTGGCTCCGGTGTGATTGATGGACTGGGCATCCTCTTCTCTTCCCCCATTGCGTGGTGGAAACTCGCTCCGTTGATCACACCGGCAAAAAGTGATTGGAAATTTAGGGGGCCAGATTATGGGTTCACTTGTGAAGAAAATATCGACCTTGTTTACGCCTCACAATGCGTTGATGGCCTTGTGTTGCCTCGCCATGGTTGGGGCCTTTTTTGTATTTGCGGGCGACGGAGCGAAAACTGGACTGTTTAGCCTTCTTGTCCCCTTGGTTGCGTGTCTAGGCATGCATCTAGTGATGCATAAATTTATGGGAAAAAGTTGCCATGGCCCGAATGAAGATGCTTCGAGCCCTGGAAAAAGCCGCGTGCCGGACTCCGGCACAAGGAAGTCCCTTACCAGTTCCTGAGAAACGTAAGGAGAAAAGGAAAGCTTCGAGCATGACCGGTGATATATCAACCTTGCAAGGCCAGAGGGCATCCGACGCGAATGAGCCAAAGAAAGGCCGGTTTGTCTTCATTCTTCCTATTGTTCTTTTTAGCGTGATCGCGATGGCATTTGCAGTCGGGCTAACGCTTGATCCTAGAAAATTACCTTCCATGCTCATTGGAAAATCTGTTCCCGACTTCGACTTGCCGCCTGTTGAAGGGCGACAACTTGGAATGTCGGATGAAGATCTGAAGGGTCAGGTTTCTCTGGTCAATGTCTGGGCCTCCTGGTGCAAGGAATGCCGTGCCGAGCACCCTCTCCTTATGGATCTGGCGGAAAGAAAGGTCGTGCCAATCCATGGCCTCAATTATAAAGATAAACCCGTCGATGCGCAGAACTGGCTGGATAATCTGGGAGATCCTTACACCCGAACCGGTGCGGACCGGGATGGCCGCGTGGCCATCGACTGGGGTGTTTATGGCGTTCCAGAGACGTTTGTCGTCGATCAAAATGGCAAGATCGTTTACAAGCATATTGGTGCTCTATCTGTATCAATCTTTGATGAAAAGATTCTTCCCCTCATTACAAAACTAGGTGGCAAAACCGGAGAGAATTCCCAATGACCGCTGAATTTGGCCATTTTGCTCTGATTCTGGCGCTGTTCATTGCCGGTGTTCAGGCAACCCTGCCGCTGATTGGTGCCGAGCGTAACTATATGCCCTGGATTACC
>JAJFIJ010000337.1 GCA_021775105.1 Rhodospirillales bacterium
TTGCGGCAGATCGCGCAGGATCAGGTCGGTAAACCGGTAGGCGACCAGTTGCAAAACAAGTGTCACCGGCCCCCAGATCAGAATTTCCAGAACGCCAATGCTGCTGGCCATGGAAAAGGACAGGGGAATGGCGAGGCCCAGTATCGCCCCGGCCAGCGATACGGCGGCGGCCGTGTTGCCGCCCCTGATCAGTGCGATCTCGTTATAGGGCGTGATCTTGACATAGAGAAAAATACCGAACCCGAGAATCCCGAGCGTCACCGATGAGTGCAGCATGAGAACCGGGAACCCGGCAAGAAAACTCTGAATGACAGGTCCCATATCGGCTCAATCCTGATTTGCGTCGATTACGTCGCGACGAATGGCCCGGGTGCGGGTGAAAATTTTCTGCAACTCCTCGCCCTCGCCCCGGCGAATGGACCGTCGGAGCGCGGTCAGGTCCTCGGTAAACTGGCTCAGAACATCAAGCACGGCATCGCGGTTTTTCAGGCAGACATCGCGCCACATCACCGGGTCAGACGCAGCCAGACGGGTGAAATCACGAAATCCACTGGCGGAAAACTTGATGACTTCCGATTGCAGGTGGGATTCAAGGTCAGTTGCCGTATCGACAATGCAGTAGGCGATCAATTGCGGCAGATGTGATGTGATGGCCAGCACCTTGTCATGGTGCAAGGGATCCATGATTTCGATATTGCTACCACACGCCGTCCAGAATTTTGTGACTTTCTCGATCGCGTTCTTGTCCGTGTATGCTTGCGGTGTCAGTACGCACCAACGATTGTCAAACAGTGTGGCGAACCCGGCGTCGGGGCCAGAATATTCCGTTCCGGCAATAGGATGACCTGGTACCAGATGAACATCTTCGGGGATATGAGGTGAAATATCGGCAATCACCGAGGCCTTGCTGGAACCGGCGTCAGTGACGATGGCGCCGGGTTTGAGGCTGCCCTTGATTGACTGGGCAACAGCACCCATCGCGCCCAGGGGAACCGACAGGATAATCAGGTCTGCACCTTCGACCGCTTTCGCGGCGTTCGTCGAATAATGATCGCCCAGCTTAAGTTCGGCGGCACGATCAAGGGTTTCCTGCGAACGGGTTGAAACAGAAATTTCTGCCGCCAGCCCGCCGCGTCGTATGGCATGGGACAGGGACGAACCGATCAGTCCGATACCGATCAGCGCGATGCGCCCGAACATGGGTTGGGACGGGTTTCCGGTCACTGGTTTTTTCCCATGAATTTTCTGAGCACGTCGACAACGGCACGCATGTCTTCTTCCAGACCAACGGTAATCCTCAGACAGTCGGGCAATCCGTACCCGGCCATTCCCCTGACGATAATACCGCCTGCCTTGAGGGCTGCATCTGCATCCTGCGCCGTGCGTTCGGGGTGCGCGCCGAAGCAGACCAGCAGAAAGTTGCCGACGCTATCGGTGACGTCCAGACCAAGCTCAAGTAACTGTTCACGTGTCCAGGCCAGCCATTTCAGATTATGGGCGCAAACTTTTCCGGTAAATTCCCGATCCTGAATAGCCGCTGCACCCGCCACCAGTGCAGCCGAGTTGACATTGAACGGGCCACGCACCCGGTTGAGCACATCAATCACATTGGCCGGACCGTAGGCCCACCCGAGGCGCGCCCCGCCAAGCCCGTGCATTTTGGAAAACGTTCTGGTGACGACAACATTGTCGCCCGCATCAACCAGTGCATTGCCTTCGGCGTAGTCTTCGCGGATGACGTATTCCGCGTAAGCGGCGTCAATGACCAGCAGAATATCATCGCGCAATCCGTCGCGCAGGCGTGATACTTCCGATATCGGCAGGTAGGTGCCTGTCGGGTTATTCGGATTGGCAAGAAACAGGATGCGGGTTCTGTCTGTTACGGCTGCCAGCAACGCATCGACATCAGCGGTCAGGTCGACCTCCGGTGCCGTTACCGGTGTCGCCCCGGCGGCCTTGGCAGAAATGTTGTACATCAGAAAACCGTACTGGCTGTACAGAACTTCGTCGCCTTCTCCTGCATAAGCCTGACACAACAGGGAGATGATTTCGTCCGACCCGGCACCGCAGACGATCTGATCGGCATCCAGCCCATGCACTTTGCCAATGGCGTGGCGAAGATCGGTCATACCGCCATCCGGATAGAGGTGAAGGGTCTTGGCAATATTGCGGTACGCGCTGGCGGCCTTCGGGCTTGGCCCGAACGCGCCTTCATTGGAACTCAGCTTGATAACACGATCAAACCCTTCAAGACCGGAATCACCGCCAACGTAGGGGTTGATCTCCATGACTCCGGGTTTGGGGGTAGGCATTGTCATGATTTACTCTCCGGTTACTCTGCTGTGCACAGGGCCAGTTCGGGGCCGTTCAGCGGCATCGCGTAACCGCCAAGGTGTACAATTCGGGTAATGTGTCCGCCGAAGGCATCGACCAGACGGGTCATTTGGCGACCACCCGGATTGGCGAAGCCAAAAATCTCAATCAGGTAGGTCCATCCCGGCGGTCGTTCTGGATCATGCCAGAGCTGATGGAAGGCGACGGAAAAACCGGCCTGCGACAGCGCGTCTTCAATTACATTAAAGCCGACATTGTCTTGTAACTCGACCGCGATATAAGAACGGTCACGCCCTGTTTCTTCATGTTCGATCGGGCAAATGACCAGCGCTTCCAGACCGGTATTGCGGGCATTCCCGCTGCCGATGAACGGCAATCTGGCGATGACTCGGGGTGTGTCTTTGTTGTTGGAAACAAGATGGCGCCACCAGTTTTCCTCGTCATCGTGTCGCGGAACGGGAACGATGCCAATCGTCGCCTCTCCGGTTTTTACGGCTTCAACGACGCGTCTGGCGGCGGTGTGGCGGGTCGCCGGTGTAAAACTGCCATATTGATCGCGGGCCAGATCCCAATAGCCGGGTTCGGATGCGTGTTCATAGACGGCCATCGAAAACGGCCCTTCGGAACTCAGCGTCGCGACGATCAATTCGCGCCAGATGCGGGCGAGCTCGCGTTTCGGGAAACTGCCCTTGTGGCGGCCAATCAGTCGATAGAGAATTTCCGCTTCCCGTGACGGCCTGATTTTGACGACAGACCCTTCCTGATCCTTGACGTCGCGCACGTGCTCGACAACTTTCGTGCGTTTGATCAGCAAGTCCTGAATGGAATTGTCGATTTCGTCGATCTGATCGCGAAGCTCGCGAAGTTTGTCTTTTTCGTTTGCCATTGACGTAATTTTCCAGCCTTGAAACAACCCGCTAGTGATAATGGCTATGGCCCCTGAAACCAAGAATGAATTCAAAGAAGATCAGGCAGAGACAAGCGTTTCATTTTTGCCGTCGTTCGGTAACCGGAACTTTGGGAAAAGTAGAAGAACGTGGTGAGCGTTGGGGCAGGGCCAGCACCGTGCGCCGTCGGGTCTGTTGGGCAACCGGCTGACCAGCGTATATCTGTTTGACCGCTTCAATGACAATGACCCCTGCGAAGGTGCCGACGATGCTGGGGCCGATGCGTTCAAGTGCCGGGGCGGCGGACAGGATCATGCGCGACCGGGTTGGCGGCACATAAAGCGCGCGCTGCGTTTTGATCGGGGTAAACATATTGTCGCGCAACAATCTGGATATCTGCGCAGTTGAATAGGGCTGGCCGTGGCCAAACGGGGTGCGCTCAAACCGCGCCCATATTCCGCGCCGGTTGGGGACAACAATAATCAGCCGACCGCTGCCCGCCAGCACACGCCAGGCTTCGCGCAGCAAAGGCCTGATCTGTTCGGCGCATTCTACTGCATGAATCATCAGAACCCGGTCCATCGAAACATCATCGAACGGCAGGTCCAGTTCATCGACCAGGGTCGTCAGTCCACGGTCATCCATTGGCCAATGCAGGACGCCTTGCCCGGCAGGCATGGCAGCAATGATCCGTGACGCTTCGCCGCGGAAACTTGTCAGGTACGGTGTTGCGTATCCCAATCCGAGAACGCTTTGCCCGCTCACATCGGGCCACAGGGCACGGATCTGGCGGCGGATCATGCGCCGCGCCACCTGTCCCAGACCGGTCGCATAAAAGTCTCTTAAATCAACAACATCACTCCACATGATCGGCAGCATATCGCGTTAATCCGGCTTTCGCACGGTCAGATACTGTGATATCCGGTTGAAGATCAGTTTTTCCAGCCGATCAGGACCAGATTATGAAACTTCGCTATTCACCTTCATCCCCGTTTGCCCGAAAAGTCATCGTTGCCGCCCTTGAACGTGGTCTTGAAGGCCGGTTCGAAAAAATCATGACCGACCCGTTTTCCGAAGAGACGGGTCTGCGCGATGTAAACCCTCTGGGCAAAATTCCGGCGCTCGAACTGGATGATGGAAGAGTAATTATCGAAAGCAATCTGATTTGCGAATATCTGGATGATCTTCACGAGGGTCCGAAACTGTTCCCGACGGGAGAGAGGCGCATTGATGTCCTTAAACGAACGGCCTTGGCCGATGGCATGACGAATGCAGGCGTTCTTTACCGGATTGAGACCCAGCGCCGCCCGGCAGAACTGCTATGGCAACCGTTTGTCGAACGCCAGAAGAAGGCCATATTCGGGACCTTGAGTCTGCTGGAATTGGATGCCGACGCGTTCACCGCCGGGGACGATCTGACGATCGCCGATATCGCGCTCGGCTGTTGCCTCGGCTGGTTTGATTTGCGGTTTCCCGACCTTCAATGGCGTAGCGATAACCCGGCCATCGCCGACTGGTTTGAAAACTTCTCCGACCGGCCATCGATGGCGCAGACAATGCCGTCGTAACGCGCTCACTGATAAATACGGGTCATTCTGACCAATCGCTCGGGACATCTCTGACCCATGATGCGTACTCACATGCCGCTTTACATTACTGCCACCGTATCTGGGATTGCGCGCGGCGCGTATCTGGTTTGCATCGGCTGGAACGCTTTGGTGCTGAGCGATGACGTGGCAGTAGTGGGGTGGGTCTTTATTGTTCATCATTTAACGATCATGCTGACGGGACCGCTGGTTGGGACCATCATTGATCGATACAGGCGCCGTTATCTGGCAGCGCTGGGTCATACGGTTATTCCCCTGGCGATGATCTCGCTGGCAGCACCTTATGCCGTGAACCTGGAACCGACATTGCTTCATATGTTTGTCGTCGTCATCATCGTCAATGTTTCACGCCTGTTGTTTTTCGGCTCCTTCGACAGTTTGACCAGGGGCGTGGTCGCCCCAGAAAAAATTCCAAAGGTACTGGCCGTGCGGTCCAGTTGCCATCTGTTTGCGACGGCTCTCGGCACGGTTTTCATTGGTTTCGCCATGCACGAATCTCCCCTGAATGTCGGTTATGTGCTGGTTGCGCTGTTCTCGGTACCGATTTTGGTCAGCGTGCTATTCATCCCGGAAAAACCGAGAACGACGGAACGAAACCCGGGTTTGTCAGGTTACATTGAGGATTTGAAAGCGGGTTTCGTTATTGTGCGCCATGACCAACGGCTATTGATTATTACATTGGTGGCGGCTGTTGCCCTACCCCTTGGGCAGTTGTCCAATGCCCTGTTGTCGTCGTTTATTCGCGATGATTATGGTGGCGGCAGCGATATCTTCGGATCCGTTGATGCCGCTTGGGCAGTAGGCGGTATGACTGGTACATTTATTCTCGGCTTTGTCTTGTCGCGGTATCGGCTGGTTGGATGGGAATATTATTTTGCCGCATTGGCGGGTCTCGCCACGGCACTGTTTTCGTTTATGGCACATCCGATGACCCTGATGTTCTTTCATGCCCTGATGGGGGGTATGGTTTGGTGTGCTCGCATTTTGATTGATGGCCGGATATTGCAGATTTGCTCAAACGAAACCGTCGGGCGGACGAAAATCAATATTGAAGTGATGGTGAGTTTGTCGGCAGTGATCATGTGTTTTTCACCGACACTCATTAAATTCGATGCAACCGGGTCGTATTTTCTATTATGGGGGATGCTTGTGATGATATCGGCAATGATGCTGTGTTTGAAATCGAAATTACCAAGGGAGTCCGGCTCAATTTGAAACGGATGCGCCTTGTTCGTTCCCGGTCAACGTTATCAACGGGCGGACTGCTCACCCGTCCTTAAACAGCATGTCCTTCGACGCGAGGACCGCGCCGCCGACAATCAACAGGCAGGCGATGGCGATGGTCCAGCTGGGTTCTCCCTGACCAAAGGCGATCAGGGCCAGTGTCGAGATCAGGGGGGCGGCGTAGGCGAGCGCACCAAGAACCTGAATGTTGCCGTGTTTGGTGCCGTAATCCCAGGTGAAGAATGCGGCGCCGACGGGCAACAGGCCGAGACCAAATACAGCCAGCCATTCGCCAGTGTTGGCGGGCCAGACCGTTTGTTCAAACGCCATATGGGCAAAGACGGCCAGAATAGCCGTCGCTCCGCAAAAACCACCCACTGCATCTGTCGGAACGTGCCCGAAGCGCCGGTTGAGTACGGAATAAGTCGACCACGTCAGGGCGCAAGTGACCGCCATCAGGTAGCCCAACAGATATTCAGACTTGAACCCGTCCAGTCCGTTGCCGTCGGTGACCAGCAGAACGGCCCCGACCAGTCCGGTCAGGGCTCCGGCCAGATGCCACCAGCGCAACCGCTCGCCGGGCAAGAGCGCGGAAAACAGAACAATCAGCAACGGCCACATATAGGCGATCAATCCGGCTTCCACCGGCGGCGCGTTACGGAGCGCCATGAAATAAAAAAAGTGATAACCGAACAGGCCGGTTACGCTTAACGCCCAGGCACCGACGGGTTGTTTGAGATGAGCGACTATATCTTCGCCCCGGACGAGCCACTTGATAACCACCAGCCCTGTGGCGACGGAGAATGCCAGCGCGGCCAGAAGAAACGGGGGGACCTCGCCTGTAAGGGTGGTGAACAGTGCCAGCAGGCCCCACATCAATACGGCGGTGCCGCCGATAAGGGTGGCACGAAGCTGGCGACTTTGAGAGGTGCTCATGGGTGCAGACAAAACACGATCAGGCGATTGGGGGCAATACCGAATATGACCTCATCGCGCCCATCCTGATCAAGATCGGCACTTTGCATTGGAGAGGTGATCCGTGCACTAAGGGGAACGCGAAACAGTTCCACAGGTTTCCCGCCCTGAAACGTCAGACCAACAAGATTTTCGCGCGACGCATCGGGAGCAACGATATCCGGAACGCCATTGCCATCGACATCGGCGACTGCCGATAAGCCGAGATTACGCGATCCCATCTGGTGGTTCGAAAAGCCGTGTAGGGACAGGTCTTCGACCAGCCGGTTCCCTCGCATTTCATAAAGCTGAAGCGTGCCGCCAATATGCGGAGTGATAACGGCGGCGATTTCCGTGATGCCATCATCATCGAAATCGCCAATGCCAACCGGATTGAGCCAGCGATGGGCCAGGCCAATGGGCCGGGCTTCGGCAACGATTTCCAGTTTGCCGTCGTTGAGGGCGATGACGACCAGGGCCGCCCCTCGATTGAGATAGGACCTGACCAGCAGAACTTCATTCTTGCCGTCAACATTGATATCGACAAGACGGGGAATGCGGTCTTCGAACACTGAATCTTCCGGCAGGGTGTAGGTAACGACGCGGCCATCGGTCAGCTCCACGCTTAATGCCCCGGCTTCAATGTCATCGCCAAGCACCCCGTGGTCATATCGCAACGTCGGGGCGCTCAACCAAGCCCGGCGAATCTCCCCCGAATCGCCAGAGCCAACAGTGATCTCACCATCCGGAAGACTGTTCAACGGGCGCGCGGGTGTTGGTGGCGCGTAACCCTCGTCGGGTTCCAGACTGAATGCCCCCTGACGCAGATGTAGGGAATAGCTTTTCGCATTGAGGGTGCGGATGATGATGCGATCACCGGATGCCGTAATCCGCTCGACGGAACTGTCGGTGGTAAGGGTGTAAACTTCCGGTCCGGCAGCAACGGGCGGTGACAGGCCAAGCACCAACAACAGACTGGCCACGAATAAAGTCCTCATCAGCTACCTCGGGTTTTGCCGACCAATGCATTGAGAATATCGTCATCGCCGATGTATCCGACGGTTTTCCCGTCTTCGACCAGAACAACCGGGTTGCCGGTCAACTGACGCCATTCAATGGCTTCGCGGATAGATATCTGCGGAGACGCCGTGCAAACTGTGAACGGGTCGGATGATCCGTCTGCAAGATGACCATCCTGCCCATTGATGCTGACCTGTCCGGGTGATCCGTCCGCTGCCACATGCAGGCGGACGCGACCCTTGTCCAGTTCAATTTCACCGGTCCGACCATCAAGTGCGGTCATTACCGAGGCCCCGCTCAGTACATTCATCGGGTTGACGTGACTGACGAAGTCGCGAACATAATCATTGGCCGGGTTGAGAATAATTTCTTCCGGTTCGCCGTACTGCACAATCCGTCCACCTTCCATGATGGCGATATGGTTGCCGATCTTCAGTGCTTCATCGAGATCATGGCTGACGAAGACGATGGTCTTTTTAAGGGACTGTTGCAGGCCTAGAAGTTCATCCTGTAGATGCGTGCGGATCAGCGGATCGAGGGCGGAAAACGGCTCGTCCATCAACAGGATTTCGGCATCGGTGGCAAAGGCGCGGGCAAGGCCGACACGTTGTTGCATGCCGCCGGAAAGCTCGTGGGCGAATTTGTCTCCCCATTTGTCGAGATCAACCAGTTTGAGTTTTTCCAGCACAATGCGTTCGCGCTCGGCGATATCGATGCCGCGAAGTTCCAGGCCGAGGCCAACGTTTTCCGACACCGTTCGCCATGGCAACAACGCAAACTGCTGAAACACCATGGCGATCCGTTCCATTCGCATATGGCGAAGGGTGTCGGCGTCACACGACGCGACATCGACTGTTCGCTCCCCATCCTGCACCAGAATCTCACCACGACTGACCTTGTTCAGGCCATTAACCGCCCGCAGCAAGGTTGATTTTCCTGACCCCGACAGGCCCATCAGTACGCAAATTTCTCCGGTCCCGACAGACAGCGTCGCGCCGGCAACGCCAAGCACGGATCCGGTTTCTTCAAGAATCGATTCCCGTGTGCCGCCCTGATCAAGAAGTTCGAGCGCGCGCGACCGGTTGTCGCCGAACATGATGTCGACGTTTCTGAAATCGACGGCTTTTGTCTTTGGTTCGGTCATCTATTTGCCCTCGCGCTGGGGCTGTTTGCAGATGCGGTCCATCAGAATGGCGACAATGACGATGGCAATGCCAGCTTCGAATCCCTTAGCCGTGTTGACGGTGTTGATGGCGCGCAGCACGGGAATGCCGAGACCGTCTGCACCGACCATCGATGCGATCACAACCATCGACAGCGAAAGCATGATGCATTGGGTCAGGCCGGCCATGATGGTCGGCAGAGCATAGGGAATTTCCACTTTCCATAGCAGCTGTTTCTGTGTTGCGCCAAAACTCTCGGCCGCCTCAATCAGCGGGGTCGGTACGGAAGAGACGCCAAGATAGGTCATGCGAATTGGCGCGGCGACAGCGAAAATGGCGGTGGCGATCAGGCCAGGTACCATACCGAGACCAAACAAAACCAGTGCCGGAATCAGATATACAAAAGTCGGCAGGGTCTGCATCATATCGAGAATTGGGCGCAGTACAGCCCAGACTTTGGGCCGGTGCGCAGCGGCAATGCCGACCGGAATGCCAATGGCGAGGCAGACCAGGGTCGCCCAGGTGACAAGAGACAAGGTGTAGAGGGTGTCTTCCCAATATCCCTGATTGATGATGAACAGCAGCGATGGCACAACCAGCGCAACCAGTTTCCATGAACGGTGGATGTAAAAGGTGACAGCGGCAATCGCGATAATAAGAACGATTGGATTGATCGCCAGAAGCAGCTCTGCCATGCCTTCCAGAACGAACCCGAGGCCGATGGTGATGCCATCGAAAAACCAGAAAAAATAGTCATTCAGGAAATCGACAAAGTCCTTCATGACCTTGCCAATGGGAATTTTATGATCTGTCAGCCACTCCATAACGCGCTGCTCCCCGATTTGAATGCCAGAAAAAGTAAAGGCCAGACCATCAATATGTCGGATGATCCGGCCTTATCTTATGCAAGTAACGTCATATCGCAAATCCCGGGCAACATCTTTGCTGCTGCGACGGCAAATTTGCCAGACTGTTAGAGCCCCAGGCCCTTTTTGGCAGCCATCCAGCCATCACCACCGTCCATGGTCTTAACGCCTGCGAGCCAGCCCTTGACCACGTCCGGGTGTTTCTTGAGCCACGTTTTAGCGGCTTTGCCGGGATCTTCGCCATCGTTGAGGATAGCGCCCATGATTTCGTTTTCCATGGCCAGCGAAAACCTGAGATTGCCGAGCAGCTTGCCAACGTTCGGGCATTCTGCCGTATATCCTTTACGCACATTGGTATAGACCGTCGCACCGCCAAGATTGGGGCCGAAGAAGTCGTCGCCACCGGTCAGATATGTGAGCTTGAAGTTGGCGTTCATCGGGTGCGGTTCCCAGCCCAGGAAAACAACCATTTTCTTGCGCTTGTTGGCGCGTGCTACCTGCGACAGCATGCCCTGTTCTGATGATTCAACGACTTCAAAATCTTTCAGGCCGAAAGCGTTTTTAGCGAACATGTCCTGAATCAGGCGATTGCCGTCATTGCCGGGCTCAATCCCGTAAACCTTGCCATCAAGCTGTTCCTTGAACTTGGCGATATCGGCAAAATCCTTGAGACCTGCGTCGGCGGCGATTTTGTTGACGGCCAGCGTATACTTGGCCCCTTCCAGGTTGGCCACCGGCAGGGTCTCAACCGTGCCGCTTTTACGGTACGGTGCGATGTCGCCTTCCATTGTTGGCATCCAGTTGCCAAGGAAAACATCAATGTCCTTGTTTTCCAGACTCTTGTAAGTGATCGGAACAGCCAGAACCTTGGCGCTCGGTGCATATCCGAGGCTTTCAAGAACCACCGACGTCGCCGCCGTCGTTGCCGTAATATCGGTCCAGCCGACATCGGCAAACCGCACATTTTTGCAGGCCTCCGCCGCCATAACCGACGTCGCCATGGTCGCTGCGGCAAGTGCCGCTGTGGCGATAGCCAGTGTTGATTTGAATTTGATCATGTTTTTTCTCCCTGATGAGGACACGTGTTTTTAATGTTTGTGCCTGAAATTTCGATGTCTCAGAAAGTATAGACTGAAATTCAAGTGAATTTGTATATCTTCGACAGGGATTTGGCTGCAGGCGACATCAGGGGATTGGGAATTTCTGGCCAGTCAAAAGAATACGGGCATTGAGATGGGATGTTATGTTAAATGCCAATTGCTAGTTATTCCCTGAACAGAAAGTCCTGATAATGCCGATCCATTTCTCAACAGATGAATTTGATGCCCGTAAAGCCAGAGCCGTTCTGGCTCTTGACGGGCGGGGACTGGATGCGATTTTGATGTTTGCCCCGGAAAGCCATTTCTGGTTGACCGGATACGACACCTTCGGTTTTGCCTTGTTTCAGTGCATGATTTTGACGGCATCCGGCGATGTCCATCTGCTGACCCGCGCACCCGACTGGCGTCAGGCGCAGCAGACGTCAATTCTGGACGACGATCATATCCATATCTGGAAAGACATTGAAGGGGTCAACCCGGCGACATCTCTTGTTCAACTGGTTCAGTCCCTCGGACTGGCCGGAAAATCAGTCGGGATCGAGACCAAAACACCGGGCCTGACCCATTACAACGGCCAACTGGTCGATGCCGTGTTTGATGGTGTGGCGACATTAACGGAAGCGTCCGATCTGATTTCATTGTTGCGCCGGAGCAAGAGCGCGCAGGAAATCGCTTATCACCGCGAAGCTGCAAAATTATCTGATGACGGGCTTGATGCGTGCATGGAAATTGCCGGACCGGGGGCCTTCGAAGGGGATATTCTTGCGGCCATGCAGGGTGCTGTTTTCGAGGGCGGCGGCGATTATGCCGGCAATGAATTTATTATCGGATCGGGTGCTGCGGCATTGTTGTGCCGCTACACGTCGGGCCGTCGTCATCTCGATGCCGAAGACCAGTTGACGCTGGAATGGTCGGGGGCGTACCGGCGCTATCATGCGGCGATGATGCGGACCATTGTTGTTGGCAAACTGACAGACGCGCAAAAGCGCATGCATGCGGCGACGACAGAAGCGCTTGATGCCTGCGAAGCCGCAATCCGGCCGGGCAAACCGATGGGCGATGTGTTTGATGCGCATGCCCGGGTTTTCGATGCGCATGGACTGTCACATGCCCGGCTGAATGCCTGCGGTTACGGCATGGGGGCAATCTACAATCCGATCTGGGTCGACTTTCCGATGTTCTATGAAGGCAACCCGTTGCTGATGGACGTCGGCAATGTCTTCTTCCTGCACATGATTCTGATGGATTCCGACAGTGGGTACGCCATGTGTGATGGTCATTCCGTATTGGTCACCAATGATGGTGTTGAGCGACTGTCGCGTCATCCTCTCGATCTTCTTGTGGTTTAGTACAGGTTTCTCCAACAAAAACCCCCGCCGAAGCGGGGGTTGATGAATTTGCAACGCTTTTCAGCGGCAGTTAGTACATGTGCTGTCCGCCGTTGATCGACAGGGTCGAGCCGGTGACGAATTCAGCATCGTCGGCGACGAGAAACAGCACGCCGCGGGCAATGTCATGAACATTACCGAGGCGACCAGCCGGAATTTTGGCAACAATTTTCTCCAGAACTTCGGCTGGAACAGCGCGAACCATTTCGGTTTCGACGTAACCCGGCGCGATGGCGTTAACGGTAATGCCCTTGGCGGCACCTTCCTGGGCAAGGGCCTTGGTGAAACCATGAATGCCGGATTTGGCGGCAGCATAATTGACCTGACCATACTGGCCGGCCTGACCGTTGATCGAGCCGATGTTGACGATGCGACCAAAATTGCTTTCGCGCATACCGTCAATGACCAGACGGCTCATGTTGAAGCACGATCCCAGGTTGGTGTCGATGACCGCATCCCATTTTTCCCGCGACATGCGGTGCATGGTGCCGTCCCGGGTGATGCCAGCATTGTTGACCAGAATTTCAACAGGCCCCAGATCGGATACGATCTGTGCCAATGCGGCTTCGCAGGCGTCATAGTCGCCGACGTCAAACTTGTAGACCTTTATGCCATTCGCTTCTGCAAAGGCATTGGCGGCGTCATCGTTGCCCGCATAAGTGGCGGCAACGGAATAACCGGCGTCTTTCAAATGAATTGAGATGGCTTCGCCGATACCGCGGGTGCCACCTGTAACAACTGCTACTCTACCCATAACTAATTCCCCTAAAAGAGTTGTGTTACGCTCAGTAAGAGCGCGTCGAAATCAATGTTAGTCGCGTTCGACACACATTGCGATACCCATGCCGCCGCCAATACAGAGCGTGGCGAGACCTTTTTTGGCATCGCGTTTCTGCATTTCGAACAGCAACGTGACAAGAACGCGGGCTCCGGATGCGCCGATCGGATGACCAAGTGCAATCGCGCCACCGTTAACGTTGACTTTGTCCGTATCCCATCCGAGATCTTTGTTGACGGCACAGGCCTGTGCGGCAAAGGCTTCGTTGGCTTCGATCAGGTCAAGGTCATCAACACCCCAACCGGCTTTTTCCAGCGCCATACGGCTGGCCGGAATCGGGCCGGTGCCCATGATCGATGGATCAACACCTGCGGTCGCCCATGATTTGATGCGGGCCATCGGTGTAATACCGCGTTTGCCAGCTTCTTCGGCACTCATCAGGACAACAGCGGCAGCTCCGTCGTTGATGCCCGATGCGTTGCCTGCGGTTACCGTACCTTCCTTGGCGAAGGCAGCGCGCAGCTTGCCAAGGCCTTCGGCAGTGACACCGGCTTTCGGATGTTCGTCGGTGTCGACAACCGTGTCACCCTTGCGGCCCTTGATGGTGACCGGAACGATTTCATCAGCGAACTTGCCGGCGGTCATGGCAGCTTCGGCTTTTTGCTGGGAAGCGGCGGCGAAGGCATCCTGCTCATCACGGGTCAATTGCCATTTTTCGGCAACATTTTCTGCTGTGGTGCCCATGTGGTAGCCGTTGAAGGCATCCCAGAGGCCGTCCTTGATCATCGAATCAACCATTTCGGCGGCACCCATTTTGGTGCCGTTGCGCATATGAATGACGTGCGGAGACTGGCTCATGCTTTCCTGACCACCGGCAACAACGATGCTGGCATCGCCAAGCTGAATGGCCTGGGAACCCAGCGCGACCGTGCGCAGGCCTGATCCGCAAAGCTGGTTGATGCCATAGGCGGTTTTTTCGACGGGGATGCCAGCGTTAACGGCAGCAATACGTGCGGGATTCTGTCCGGCACCGGCAGAAAGAACCTGTCCCAGAACAACTTCGTCAACATCTTCAGGTGCAACACCGGCGCGTTCAAGCGCGCCCTTGATGGCGACCTCGCCCAGATAATCTGCGGGTACGGAACTCAGTCCCCCGCTGAAAGCACCGATCGGGGTGCGGGCGGCGGCGGCGATTACTACTTCGGTCATCTGCTAAATCCTCCAATAAGGCTCTGGGCGATTGCCCTTTAAAAAACGGCGGTGGTGAATTCTGAAAATCGGGTTCAGTTCATGTTCTGTTTCGCATCTGCGAAATGGCTGATTAAGGGCGTTATAAGACGATTCCAGAATCGATTCAAGAGTGTATATTGTGCACCTGCGAAGAGATTTTTTTTACGATTTAATATCAATTGCTTAGGAGGCGTTCGGAGAGCCAGCTTCTTAAGGGTTCATACAATTGCACCTCAGCTCGTCGACCGGCAACCATGCCGATATGCCCGGCCGCCGGTGTAAGGATGTCGGCACTGGGAAGCGCGCAGGCAAGCGCACGGGCCGATCCGGGTGGCACAATATGATCCCGCGAGGGAATGGCGACAAACGTCGGGCAGGTGACGCGGGATGGATCAACAATGTCTCCCCTGATTGCCCATTTGCCGAGATGAGGGGTGTTGTCCCTATACCAGCCGAACAAACATTCCGAGGCGACCTTGCCTGCCAGCGGGACGCCGTCATTAACCCAGTCTTCCAGCATGATAAACCGTGCAACTGCCTTGCTGTCGTTGACGGCCCCGGCGAAATGTCGAAACTTGGCGCCTGTTTGCGCTGGATCCAGGCTGGCGAACATGGCTTGCAGCATATCGACCGGTAACATACCGAGCTCTGAAATTATACGCCCCAGAGCCGGGGCCATAATTTCCAGGAACCGCGCGCTGCTATGATTGTCACTATGGAAGTCCCAGGGTGTTGCAAGCAGACCGAGGGCGGAAACCGTGTCCGGATTTCGCCCTGCCAGTGCCAGTGCCAGATTGCCACCCATACAGTAGCCAATCAGTGCCGGGCGTGTGGTGGTTTGTCTGGAAACAAATTCCAGCGCTGCCTGCAACCGTTCGGCAATATAATCATCAAGCCCGAATTTGTTTTCTGTTTCACCCGGCCAGCCCCAGTCAACAAGCAACGGGCGTAAACCGGCATCTGCCAAATAACGCATCAGGCTGCGGTCGGGAGCGAGATCAAGAATGTAGGCGCGATTGATCAGTGACGGGATGATCAGTACGGGCGGCGCGGATTGAACGGTATTGAGTACACCGTAGTCCAGCAACCGGGTTGTGCCCGATGTCCAGATCACCGGCGGTTCTTGATGCCTGGGCTGGCGGGGATGGTTTTGATAATTCCGGATGCCGTTGGAAAACTGGCCCAGGCGCCGGCAAGCCTCGCCGATGACGGCGGCAGAAAAGGCGTCGGTATCAAGATTTGGCGGCAGTAGCGCGTTTGCCGCGAGGCTTTTTCCGTTTTGCCCCTTCAAGCTCAGCGACCCGGCGTTCCAGAGCGGCAATGCGCTCAAGGCACCGAGCCAGGTCAGGGCTTGCAGGCTCATGTGCAGCGCCAGCGGTTTCGGATTTGGCAGATGCTGGTCCTGAAGGCGTGTCGCTGGCAGATTGCTCATTGGCAGCCTGGTCCCCGGCAGCAGAAGCAAATACCGCAGCGCCGGAATTCATAAGCGCCATGGTACGCGCCATAATTTCCATGGTTTCGCCGTCTTCGGCGAGGGCGTTCAGATGTTCCTGCCATAGGTCCAGATATTTCCGCGCCAATTGGTCCAGATCGGGCGTGTCCGATGTTTTTTCCATCTTCGGGCTTCACTTTCACAAGTGTATGGTGTCAGGTCAATGAGCGAATTGTTGCCCTGAGCCGGATTTTATCGAACGCTACCGCCGATAACAACTGTGTCGCATTGCGGAACAATTCATTGCGGTGCAGCATAAACCGCGCTAGGTTCGGTGGAAATCAAACTTGGGTGAACGACAATGGCTGACGAAAATGGGGTGACGGAAGCTCCCGTAACAATCAAGAAATACGCCAATCGGCGGCTTTATAATACATCCACCTCAAGTTACGTGACGCTTGACCATCTTGCACAGATGGTCAAGGACGGCACGGATTTTGTAGTTTATGACGCGAAATCTGGCGAGGATATTACCCGCCAGGTTTTAACCCATATTATTGTTGAAGAAGAAGGCAAGGGCGGTCAGAACCTGCTGCCGATAAGTTTCCTTCGCCATTTGATCAGCTTCTATGGCGACAGTCTTCAGTCGGTCGTGCCAAATTACCTTGATCACACGATGCATGCGTTCGCGCGCAATCAGGAACAGATGCGTGGCTACATGGACGAAACGCTGGGCGGCCTTAATCCGTTCAGCCAGTTTGAGGAAATGGGCAAGCAGAATATGGCATTGTTCGAAAATGCCATGAAAGTTTTCACTCCTTTCTATGGTGAGGGGTCAGCCACCGAAAGCGCAAACCTCAAACCGTCCCCGGCGGACAGCAAAGCCTCGTCCGAGCCCGAAGAGCCGACACAAAAACTTGAAGACCTGCAAAGCAAACTGAACGCCATGCAGGACGAGTTAAACAAGATGACCAGCAACGACAATTCCTGAACAATTCGAATCTGACATGATGTGGCCGAACGTTGTCTGGCACTGACTCCGGACGTTCACGCCTTCTCGCGCGCATTATTTTTTAAAACCTGTGATTGTGTTGAAGGTTTGTGATACAGGTCAAGAATTTTCAATGATATCAGGGCATGTGTCAGTAACGCTGGTTACATAAACAAAATCAGTGTGATAGCGGTTGACTTGTGGGTAACACTTCCTAATTAAACACATGTGATAATATTCTTTAGTATACTGCAATTGTCAGGTAGGCTGTTTGGGTCAACATTTGCAACGTAAGAGGGTACGGTTTTATAGGCTAGAATACGGTGTTCATGAATATACCGTGTCCGGACATCTTAGAGGTATTAGGTTGTGGCGACCATTTGCCACGAATGGATAGTTTCCAGTGTGGAAATAAATCTCGTTTTGCATGGAAGGAACGTGTAGTGGGACAAAAAACGACGTTAGGAACGCCCTCTGAAAAAAGCGCCAACGTTGTCAACAGGGCATCAGAAACAGATCGTTTTGTCGGCATCAAGATTCGCGAGCGGCGGATAATGCTGGGATTGTCGCAGCAGCAGATGGCCAATCTGATTGGTGTCACCTATCAGCAGGCGCATAAATACGAACGCGGCATTAACCGGATTTCTGCCGGGCGCCTGTATGAAATTGCCCAGGTGCTGCGTGTGCCGGTCGGCTACTTCTTTGAGGGCCTCGGTGATGTCGGAAGCGATACGCTTCCACCCCGTCAACGGATGTGTCTGGAAGTCGCAAGAAATTTTGCCCTGATCGAAAATGAACGTCATCAGGAAGCACTTAGCCAAATGGCCCGGTCTCTGGCGTTAAAAAATTAAATCGGGGTTTTGGAAAATTAATCTGGATCAGGGGAGTTCGCGCAAAACGCGAAAGCCCAGCCAGTAGCTCTTCACGCCGGGCGGGTTTTTCGCCCGGTAGAAGGCACGGGCGACCTTGTTGAAATAATAAAACGAGCCTCCGCGGATAACGCGGTAGCCGCAATCCCCTTCAGTTCGCGCCTGTGTCGATTTGGGTGCACCCAGGTGATCGGCGTTCCAGCAATCTTCGACCCATTCAAAAACATTGCCGCTGGTATCAAAAACGCCAAACGGGTTGGCCTTGAATGATCCGACCGGAGCCGAACTTTTGGCGCTCCATTTGCTTTTGCAATCCTTGCAGTTGGCTTTGTTGGTGCCAACATCGTCGCCCCACCAGAACCGGGTCGTTGTTCCGGCGCGGTGGACGTATTCCCATTCTGCTTCGGTCGGCAGGCGATAGCTATGCCCCGTCCGCTTTGATATCCAGCGAAGATAGTTTTGCGCCTGATCCCAGGTGACGTTAATGACCGGGCGATTTTCGCGCCCCCAGTTGTGATCGTCGGGTTTGTGCTTGCAACCGCCATCGGCGACACAGGTCAGCCACTGGTCAAATGTGACTTCAAAACGCCCGATCGCGAACGGACGCTTGATATTGACCCGATGTGCCGGACGCGCCGCCTTGTAACGTCCGTTCGACCCCATCATGAAAAGACCTTTGGGGACGACCACAAGTTCAGGACAGGCGCTACAGTCTCGAAATATCTGGCCGGGTTTAACAGGGCTCTTTTGCTGTGCCGCCAAAGGCGCACCAGGCAACCCACTTATCACGGCAAGCGTCAGGACTAAGCGCACGAGCCACCCAATGGTCGGAGTATTGGCAAGTCGCAATGCTGGGTCAGATGCCATCTGTTAAGACCTAATCCCCGCCTTTGTCGGCGTCAAGTCCGGCGAGTCGCCTGATCGCCCAGGCGGCGGTATCTGCGACCAGTTCGGACCCGTCGTTCAACAATTTTTCGATTGCAGGAAGAAGCGATCTGTCGGCGCTGTTGGCCATCGCAATCACAACGTTCCGCATGAATCTGTCGCGCCCCGTGCGCTTGATGGGAGAACCGGTAAAGACCCGGCGAAATCCGGCATCATCCAGTTCCGACAGGTCTTTCAGGCGCGGTGCCATCAACTCCAGTCGGGGAAGATAGCTGGTCTCTGTCGTTGGCGATGCAAACTTGTTCCACGGGCATACCGCCAGGCAATCATCGCAGCCATAAATGCGGTTCCCCATGCCGACCATTAAATCTGCGTCGATCTCTCCCTTGTGCTCAATCGTCAGGTAGGAAATGCATTTTGATACGTCCAGATGGTAGGGCTCCGGGATCGCATTGGTCGGGCAGGCTTGCATGCAAAGATTACAAGACCCGCAATGATCGATTTCCGGCGTATCCGGTTCAAGATCAAGGGCGAGAAATATCTCACCAAGAAACAGCCACGATCCGAACTGGCGCGAGACAAGGTTGGAGTGTTTGCCTTGCCAACCCAGCCCGGCCCGCGCGGCCAGCGGTTTTTCCATGATCGGTGCGGTATCAACGAAAACCTTGATGTCGGTCCCGAACTCTTCAACGATCCACCGGCCAACCTGTTTCAAACGTTTTTTGACAACATCGTGATAATCCCTGCCCGCCTGCGCGTAGGTGCTGATGGCACCGCGGTCCCGGCGGCGGGTAATGTCGAGCGGGTCGCTGTCAGGGCCGTAGTTGCTGCCAAGCACGATGATGGTCCGGGCTTCGTCCATCAACGCTCTCGGGGCGACGCGGCGCTCACGGGTATCTACCATCCATCCCATGTCCCCCTGATGGCCGGATTTCAAAAACCGGTCCAGGGCTTCGGCATCTCTGGGATCAGCTTCAGCCGAGGTGAAGCGAACGACGTCGAATCCGGCATCCAGGGCAAATTTTCGGATACGTTCTTTCACCATATGCTCGTCAAACCCCAAGCGGTATGCTAGATACCGCACCTGATTCCAGAAGCTGACTATAAACCAAGGTGTCTTAACATGAGCTTTCGATTTACCGCCCTCTATATTCTGCTCATCGTTGCCGTTAATTACGGCTTTTCTGTGGTTCCACCGGTTGATTTGCCGGGCGGCGATAAATGGCCACCAATGTCGATCATTGTCGGTCTGATTTTTGTCGCCCGCGATTTTGCCCAGCGCGAGATTGGCCACCGGGTCATTATTGCCATGCTGACCGCCGGTGTTATCAGTTATCTGATGGCCGATCCTTTTGTCGCAATGGCAAGTGTTGCCGCGTTTCTGGTCAGTGAGTTCTGCGATTGGGCTGTTTATTCGTTCACTGGAAAATCGCTCAGCGAACGCATTTTATGGTCCAGCGCGATTTCCACTCCCATCGACAGTATCGTATTTCTTGGCATGATCGGGCATCTGGGATTGACCGGTGTGATTCTGATGACGGTCAGCAAAATGATTGGCGCCGTCGTTGTCTGGTGGATGGTGCGT
Organism: Rhodospirillales bacterium; assembly: GCA_021775105.1. Lineage (GTDB taxonomy): Bacteria > Pseudomonadota > Alphaproteobacteria > Rhodospirillales > Casp-alpha2 > JAJFIJ01. The sequence continues at coordinate 20,314 of JAJFIJ010000337.1, forward strand.
CGCCGGGAACTGCTGAGTGCGGCCTGAATTGACGATCGACCCGAACCGAGGGCGTGGCAAAAAGGCTGTCATCCTGATCAGTGGCGGGCTTGATTCGACCACCGTTCTCGCTCTGGCTCAGGCAGAAGGATACGATGTCGCCGGATTATCGTTCGATTACGGGCAGCGTCAGGCAATTGAGCTCACCGCCGCACGAGATATCGCCGTCCGTGCCGAACTGCGCCGCCATGCGGTTATAAAAATCGATCTCCGGTCTTACGGCGGTTCGGCCCTGACCGATGATATTGATGTCCCCAAGGGACGGGATGCGGCAGAAATCGAGGACGGCATTCCGGTCACCTACGTTCCGGCCCGCAACACCATTTTCCTTGCTCACGCTCTGGCATTGGCGGAGGTTGAGGGGGCCAACGACATTTTCATCGGCGTCAACGCGCTTGATTATTCGGGTTACCCCGACTGCCGACCGGCCTTTATTGGTGCTTTCCAGACGATGGCCAACCTTGCCACCAAAGCCGGTGTTGAGGGTGAAACTCCCCTCACCATCCATGCGCCATTGATGGAAATGAGCAAGGCACAAATCATCAGCGTTGGTACTGATCTTGGCGTCAATTACGCTGATACCATGAGCTGTTATGATCCGGTTATGCCAGGTGGCGGAGAACCGGTTTCAACGTCCGATACCAGACATTGCGGTCAATGCGATGCTTGCCAGTTGCGCAAACGGGGTTTTGTAGAAGCCGGCATTGTCGACCCGACGCCGTATGCGGACTGAGCCGGGAACGCGAACAGTGGGAAATATTCTATATACGTTAAGGCGAATGATCGGATTGTCCGCAATCGCGCTGGTTTCGGGACTGTTTCCTTCCAACTCCCGCGCCGCGCCGCCTCTTGTTGATGGGGGGCTGCGTCGGCGCTGATCTCAGGGGATTGGCGGTTAAGCTGCCTGGATAGCCACCGTTCTGGTAATCTCGGCCGTCTTGCCAACCATAATCGAGGCAGAGCAATATTCTTCTGCCGACATCTTTACCGCCTGTTCAGCCTTTTCAAGATCGACGTCGCCAAGAACGGTGTAATCCATCTGCAATTTGACAAAGACTCTGGGCATGGTTTCAGCGCGTTCACCAGTGAGATCGATAATCACACCTTTGACGGCCTGACCCATTGAATTCAAAATTTCGACAATATCGACGGCAGAACAACCGCCGGTGCCGATCAGCACCATTTCCATTGGCGACGGGCCTTTGCGGGGTTGCCCGGGCACCCGTGTGGATACATCCATCAGCGCGCCGCCGAAGCTATTGGTGCCGTTGACAATTTCATATCCGTCGAGCGCGCCGACATAAAGACCCGGGCCGTTTGACTGAACCCGCGCTTTCATAATCTGTCCCATCGTCGTTATCCGCGTCCGCGATAGGGAGCGACCCCCTGATCGGGAATCCACACACCGTCCGGCACTTTACCGGTCTGATAAAATACATCTATCGGGATGCCGCCGCGCGGATACCAGTATCCGCCAATGCGCAGCCATTTTGGCGCCAGTGTATCGATCAGGCGTTTGGCAATGCCAACCGTGCAGGCTTCGTGGAACCCCGGGTGATTCCTGAAACTGGTCAGATAGATCTTCAGCGACTTGCTCTCGACGATCTTTTCCGCCGGAATGTAATCAATGACCAGATGGGCGAAGTCGGGTTGGCCGGTGACCGGGCAGACGCTGGTAAACTCCGGACAGACGAATCGGATCATGTAATCGGTTCCGGGTTCCGGATTGGGGACGGCTTCCAGAACGGCCTGATCCGGGTTGTCTGGCGCTTCGCCCGAATTGCCGCCAAGTTGGGTCAGATTTTCGTAGATGTTTTCAGCCATGATGTGACCTTGCTGTCTGTTAAGAGAGGACTAAACCGGACCCAGGTCGCCAGCTTGCTGCTCGGCCGCAAATATTGCCGTAAATGCGTCAAGCGCGCCCTCGGCAATCGCCTGACGAAGCCCCTGCATCAATTCCTGATAATAATGAAGATTATGCCATGACAGCAGCGTCAGGCCGAGCAATTCCTTGGTCATCACCAGATGATGAAGATACCCCCGTGAATAATGGGTGCAGGTGTAGCAGATACATTTCGGATCGATTGGCCGTTGGTCATCGCGGTGGCGGGCGTTGCGCATGTTGATTTGGCCCATCCGGGTGAAGGCCTGATTGGTGCGCCCGGAGCGCGTTGGTAATACACAGTCAAACATATCGATACCGCGCCGGACGGCACCGACAAGATCGCCCGGTTTGCCGACGCCCATCAGGTAGCGGGGCCGGTTGGACGGCAGGTGCGGGATTGTCCGGTCGAGAACGTCAAACATCACGTCCTGACCTTCGCCAACCGCAAGTCCGCCAACGGCGTAACCGTCAAAGCCGATATCTTTCAGAGCCGAGGCCGATTCTTCGCGAAGAGCAGGATAAATGCCGCCCTGGACGATGCCAAAGAGTCCGTAACCATCGCGCTTAATGAAAGCATTCTTCGAGCGTTTGGCCCAGCGCATTGAACGGCGCATGGACATCGCGGCCTCTTCTTCAGTTGCCGGGAATGGGGTGCATTCATCCAGCACCATGGTGATGTTGGAATCGAGTTTGTGCTGGATTTCAACGGAGCGTTCCGGGGTCAGTTCGTGTCTGGAGCCGTCGACGTGCGACCTGAACGTCACACCGTCTTCGCTCATTTTGCGAAGTTCGTTCAGCGACATGATCTGAAAACCACCGGAATCGGTCAGGATCGGTCCCGGCCAGTTCATGAATTTATGCAGGCCGCCAAACCGCTGAACCCGGTCAGCACCGGGACGTAACATCAGATGGTAGGTGTTGCCGAGAATAATCTGCGCCCCGGTTCCAGCCACGGCTTCCGGCGTCATGGCCTTGACGGTCGCCGCCGTGCCGACCGGCATAAAGGCCGGCGTGTCGATCGGGCCGTGTGCGGTCATCAAGCTGCCGAGCCGCGCCTGTCCGTCCGTTTTGATGATCTCGAATTCAGTGCTCATGTCTGGCGATTTCAAACTGTGAAGTGTGTGGCAGTGTTTATAACCTTATTCGGCCCGTTCCAAGAGCGTTGCGTCGCCATATGAATAAAACCTGTAGCCGGTCTTCATCGCGTGTGCGTAGGCCGCTTGTATGCGCTCAAGCCCGGCAAAGGCGGAAACCAGCATGAACAGTGTCGAGCACGGCAAGTGAAAATTGCTGAGCAGGACATCGGCACAGCGAAATCGATAGCCCGGTGTGATGAAGATGTCCGTCTCGCCGACAAAGGGATGCACAACGCCGTCATCCGTGGCCGCACTTTCCAGCAACCGGAGCGCCGTCGTTCCCGCGGCAATGATCCGCCCGCCCGCCCGTCGGGTCTGGTTGATGGTGTCCGCGCTCGATTGAGACAACTCCCCCCATTCCGAGTGCATGATATGATCGTCGGTATCTTCAACCTTGACCGGAAGAAAGGTGCCGGCTCCGACATGCAGGGTCAATCGGGTCGTTTGAATGCCCCGCGCTTCAATCGCCGACAGCAGGTCCGGGGTGAAATGCAGACTGGCTGTCGGTGCCGCGACAGCGCCGTCGCGTTCAGCAAACAGGGTCTGATAGTCATCCACATCAGAAGCCATGCCCTCGCGTTGGCGTTTAATGTAGGGCGGCAGCGGCATAATACCGTGGTCGTGAAGGGTGCCCATCAGCACTGATCCGCCGATGTTGAATTTGAGCACGACCTCTCCTCCATCGTGTTTCTCAAGAACTTCGGCGAAGAAAGTTTCGGCAAAATTAATGATATCGCCCGGGTTCAGTTTCTTTGCCGGTCGGGCAAACGCCCGCCAGGTATCCAGACTGTCCGCTTTATGCAAGGTCGCTTCGATTTTTGCGCCGGTGCCGTCCGGGCGACGTTTGTTGCCGGTCAATCGCGCCGGGATGACTCTGGTGTCGTTGACCACAAGAAGGTCGTCCGGACGCAACAGGCCCGGAAGATCGCGAACGGACCTGTCGATCAATTCGTCGCCGTTCGGAACATACAGAAGACGCGCACTGTCACGCGGACTGGCCGGGGTTTGAGCGATCAGTTCTGGCGGCAGATCAAAATCAAAATCACTTACCTGCATTTGGGCTCAGCTTCCGCCCATCAGCTGATGTAATCGAGTGGCAGCGATGTTTCACACTTGATTTCCTCCATAGCGAAGGTCGAGCTGACGTCGTCGAGATCAATCTTTTCAATCAAACGTTTGTAAACAGCGTCATAAGCGGCGATATCCGGAACCACAACCTTGAGCAGATAGTCAACGTCGCCGCTCATGCGGTAAAATTCAACGACTTCCGGCAATCCCTCGACAGCGTGAGCAAATTTTTCCAGCCATTCACGATTGTGCTGGCGGGTTTTAAGGGACACGAAAACAGTCACCCCGACGTTGATCTTGTCGCGCTCCAGAATGGCAACCCGTTTTTTGATGACACCTGTTTTTTCCATGGTCTGGATGCGCCGCCAGCAGGGCGTTTGTGACAGGTTTACCTGTTCAGAGATGTCAGCAATGGAAAGGCTGGCGTTATTTTGCAGACAGGTAAGAATTTTTTTATCAATTGAATCCATGAGTATAAAATATCAATATTAGTCAAAAATGTAAAATATAAATTTATAAAAATGAAAAAATGAGGATAAATTTAGGAACACTTTTGCAGCCAGATTTTATACATTCCAAACATCAAACAACGTACAAAAACTGGAGAGCAGAAAATGTTGAAGCGCCTTTTCACCGAACATCCCGACAGTGTTGACGAGAGTTATCTGGAGCACATGGGTGTTGCGCTCACATTTTCAATGCGGATGGCCTTTGGCACCGTCGTTTGTCTGGTGCACGCATTCTTGCCGTTTGCCTTCGAGAAAACCGGCTCCCGGCTGGTCAACGAACTGTATGAGCGGATGGTCTCCAGCCGACATCGTCACAACGCTAAAAACGCTGATGTCGCGCCACAGCAGAAACTGCTGCGTGCGTGACTAAAGCGTCACCGTCTCCCCGGTTTCAGCCGACGTAACGACAGCCTCCAGCGCAGCCGTGGCGTGAACAATATCAGACCACGGGATGGGGTACGCTTCATCCCCTGTGCAGGCGTTGGCAAATGCTTCCAACTCGGCGCGCTCGATATCCACAGTCTCATAAGTGGTTACGTCTTCGCCGCCGCCCCGCATTGAGGTGGTCAGTTTTTCGTGACCGCGCATTTCCCCCCAGCCCTTGTCGCCGAGCACCTGAATGCGCCAGTCCCGTGGCGTCGCGAAGCAGGTTGAAAAATACCCGGTAACGCCGCTCGCGAAGCGCATGGTAAAGAAGGTCGTGTCGTCGATCGGCACACTCAGTACGCGGCGTTCGCTGACCGCCGTCACTTCGCTGATCGGACCCATGAACGAAATCAGCGCATCCAGTGAATGAATGCCAAGCCCGGTCATGCCTCCCGCCGGACTTTCCGAATCCGACGCTCGCCAGTGTTCGTCCGTGTAATTCAGGCCGCCGTCGGCATGAAATTGGGCTTCAACATGCAAAAGATTGCCAAGCTCTCCGGTGGTCGCCATCTCGCGAAGCCGCGCCATGCTGGGCAGGAAACGCCGGTTATGGCCAATTGCGCAAACCACGCCCGCTTTTTCACACGCCGCCAGCGCCGCTTCGGCATCGGCCTTGGTCAGGGTAAAAGGTTTTTCAATGAAAATCTGTTTGCCGGCTTTGGCGGCGGCAATCACCTGTTCGCGGTGCTGTCCGTGCGGGGTCGCCAGAATGACCGCATCAAGGCTGTCATCGGCCAACAGGTCGTCGAGGGAATCCTGAAGGTTGATCCCTTTTTCGGCGCAATACTCTTCGGCCAGATGACGCCGACCGGTGCAGCCCGCTGAGACCCTGATCAGATCACTTTTCCCCTGAACTGAATCGACAAGCACCCGTCCCCAGCGCCCCAGTCCCGCAATTCCCGCATTAATCATCCCGATATAACTCCCAATATTATCCGTCCACTCTGCAGAGCGGTGGCACACCATACCCATCATCCCGATACGTGAAAACGGAATTATTCGCCGATCTGTTCAATCTGTTCGGGGTGAGATATGTCGATGGACGGGCCATTGAATTTTTTTATCCAGCCTCTGACACGGACGTGTTTGCCTTCATATAACAAGGGGTCGATCTCCGATTTTTTGAAGATTTTACGGGCCTTGCTGTTCAGGGTTGCGGTCACGTCAGAACGCCAGTCCTCGCCGAAATTAAGAAAAATGCGGCTTTTGACCCGGGCCGCAGCAAGGACCTTGCCCTCAATCACCTGAAAGGTGCCGGTCAGGCGCAGTAAGGCTTCCGGCGTTGCCTTGTGGACGGCATAGAAAGGGTGCGCCCAGATGCCACGGTTGGCCAATCGGGCCGCGCGCTCTTTACTATACATTTCAGGCACAACCGCGCGGTTATCGGCGAAAGTGTAGACGCGGGCCATGCCAATCAGCAGCATCTGGCCCTGTACCCAGGTGCCGTCATCAAGAAACAGATGTGCCAGCAGACGCCCGTGTCGATCCATCTCGCGTCCGCCGAAGGCAAGAATGACCCGTTTGTTCAGGGTCAGGGCCTCAAGTGCGGTCTTTGAATCCGGTGCCAGCGGCCACATTCGAAAACCCTTGCGGCCAAGCGGAAGTTTCGGCGCCTGCAATCCGACCAGACGAACCTCGTTCGTTCCTTCTATTTGCCGATCCAGAAGTACAGTGTCGCCATCGACAACCTCCGTCACCATGGCTTGCGGCCCGCGCCTGAGCTGATCAATGATGCCAGCGTTGGCGGGATGGGCCAGAATAAAAAGCGCGAGAGCAAGCAGCAGTCTCAAATCCAGTTCTCCCATCCAAGTCTGCGCAAGACCTCTTCGCGGGATACTCCGGAATTCCGCAGAAAATTAAGGGTCAGCGCCTGATTGCGTTTTGCCAATCGTCGACCGCTATCGTCTCTGACCAGGGGGTGGTGATGATAGTCGGGCGTGTTGAAGCCAAGCAGGGCCTGGAGCAGGCGATGAACGTGGGTTGCCTCAAACAGATCGTCACCCCGAACCACCATTGTGATGTTCTGGGCGTGATCGTCATGGGTAACGGCCAGATGGTAACTTGTCGGGATGTCCTTGCGGGCAAGAACCACATCACCGAAAATTTCAGGGGTTGCAGTCATTTTTCCTTTTTCCGCATCCTCCCAGAACAGCGGGCCGGCCTGACGGGCGGCCTCTGCCATGTTCAGTCGAAGGGCAAACTCCCGACCTGCGGCGACCCTGTCTTCACGCTCATTTTTCGACAATCCTCGGCAGGTGCCGGGATAAAGCGCGCCATCCGGTCCGTGCGGGGCGTGACCGGAAGCCCCAATTTCCGTAGCAATTTCGCGCCTCGTACAAAAACAGGGATAAAGCAATTCCCGCTCGTGCAGCAGATCAAGCGGCTTTCTGTAATCTTCCATATGATCTGACTGACGGCGGACGGGGAGTTGCCATTCGAGGCCGAGCCAGCCCAAATCCTCATAAATAGCCTGTTCGAATTCGTCCCGGCAGCGACCCCTGTCGATATCTTCAATGCGCAGAATGAAGGTTCCTCCCGACTTTGACGCATATTCCGCAGAATAAAGGGCGGAGTATGCGTGTCCCAGGTGCAGATGGCCGGTCGGGCTCGGGGCAAATCGTGTAGTTGTCATGATCTTGCTAGATTGCGGTTGCGTTTTGGCGATGGCAAGAGCGGTTTTTTTGGGTTAGGTAAGAGAAAGGATCAACAATCAGGTGCAAAGATAATGAACGAGGTCGTCGAGATCAATGGACCCAGCCATGCCCCGCTATCCGGAAATGCCCCACAGCAACTTGTCATTCTGTGCCACGGCGTTGGTGCCGATGGCAATGACCTGATTGGGCTGGCCCCCTATTTTGCCAAGGTTCTGCCCGATGCCATGCTTATCGCACCCAACGCTCCGGAAGCTTATGATATGGCGCCGATGGGTTATCAATGGTTCAGCCTTGATGAAGCGACAGCGGAAACCCGGCTTGCCGGAACCCAGGCAGCGGCACCGGCATTGAACGCTTTTATTGACAGGCAGCTTGAGATTCTGGGACTGGATGACAGCCAGCTGGCGCTCGTCGGATTTTCCCAGGGGACGATGATGGCGCTGCATGTCGCCTTGCGCCGGGAAAAGCGGATGGCGGGTGTGATTGGTTATTCAGGCGCCCTTGTTGGCGAAGAATTGCTGCTGAGCGAAGTCATCAGCCGCCCGCCGGTATTGCTGGTTCATGGTCAGATGGATGACATTGTTCCGCCTGATTCCCTGGACCATGCGGCCAGAGCGCTGGCCATGGCCGGAGTCACGGTTACAAGTGAGATGCGGCCAAATCTCGGGCATGGTCTGGATGACCGCGGTATCATGATCGGCATGGATTTTCTTGCCCATAGTTTTGATGTGCCGTTACCGGAACCGAAAGCAACCTTGCAGGATAACGACCCGCCTGACGTCACATAATTTTCACGTTTAGGCATTTGGCAATCAACCACAATATGTAGTAGGCTTTCCTTCAGATGAAGGGAGGATTGTGGTGTCTGTCGCGTCAGGAACCTTTCCGGCTTTGGTGTTGAACGCCGACTTTCGGCCGCTCAGTTACTTTCCCCTGTCCCTGTGGTCGTGGCAGGACACCATCAAGGCGGTGTTCCTCGACCGGGTTAATGTGGTGTCAGAATATGACTGTGAAGTTCACTCTCCCAGTCAGGCGATGCGTTTGCCGAGTGTCATTTCGCTGCGTGAATACGTGCAAACCTCGCGTCGTCCGGCATTTACACGCTTTAACGTGTTTTTGCGCGACGGTTTCAGTTGTCAGTATTGCGGCGGTGGATACCGGGCGGAAGACCTGACGTTCGATCACGTCGTTCCGCGCTCAAAGGGCGGCAGCACGACCTGGGAGAACGTGGTCGCTGCCTGTGCGCCATGCAATCTGAAAAAGGGTGACCTGTTGCCGCGCGATATTGGGGTGTTTCCGCTCCGCACACCTGAAGTGCCGTCCAACAGAATTCTGCAAACCAATGGCCGTGCTTTCCCGCCCAACTACCTTCATGAAAGCTGGCGCGATTTCCTCTACTGGGATACGGAACTCGAGGCCGGTTGATTTGTGCCGCTTACAGCGGCGTCCATAACGTTTGACAAACCCTAAAATCCCCCTATATTCCGCGCCTTGTTCCCGGAAAAGTGGGCTGATGGCTTTGTTTCATTCCGCCCCGTCCCTGAAGGTCTCCGGATCGTCAGGATCAGGCTAGCCCGGGTTTAATAACACCCGATAAATGAGGGA
>JAJFIJ010000338.1 GCA_021775105.1 Rhodospirillales bacterium
ATGCCCAAAAACCTTTTCTTCACAACCGGATATTATTTCTGGACGGCATTACCCGTTCAGGGAAAAAGTATGCCAGCAAGATAATTTCTCACTTTGATCACATTGATATGTTTCAATACCAGTGCCCGATGGAGCACGTTGCCTATATGCGGTATTTTGACGGGATGTCTAAGGAGAGTGCGGCAGGCTTGATGCAATATCAGACGGAAGATCATATTTATAGCCGGATGATTGGGCGAAATTTGAACAGCCGGACCAGCGATGAAACCTTCATAGGTAAATCTCCATTTGCACCCGAAATTAGAGCGCGTTCAGATTTGGATGCCGGACCAGCTGCCGTCAGCCGTTATGACGCGGAGAAGTGGACGCCTTTCTTCCATCTGCATAGCGTCATGTTGGCGAATGAAGTGCTGTTTGATGCGTTCCCATTCCTGAGGCTTGTTCATATTGCACGACATCCACTGGATCTGGTGATTGCCTGGCTGGATCAGGGGTGGGGAAAACGCGAGCTGTCCGATCCTATATCCCTGGTGCCTCTGGTTCATGCTTCGGGGCATGTTGTTCCATGGTTCGCGGGTACTTGGCCGGAGGTATATCTCTCCTACAATGACGTTGAAAGGGCTGTGGCAAGCGTCTTGTTTTTGCAGGCAGAAGATGCGAAGGGTCTCGGAAGAATGTCGGAACAGCGCCGCAGTCAGCTGTATCGCACCAGCCTTGAAAGATTGACAAATAATACCGATACCGTCCTCGCAGAGCTGGAGAAATTCTTGCAGGCAAAACCCCATGATAGCTTGCCGAATTTTCTGAAGACAGATGGCAAGCCAATCATTACCAGTAAACAAGACCGGGTTCAGTTTTGGGACCGTGTCCGGCCATTCGCCAGAGAGGACCTGGTTGTCAAATTACAAAATCGTGCGCGGGAATATGAAGCCGAATGGGGAATGGAAGACGCTGTCGCGTGAAGCAAAAACAACCTAAACGAGAAATCAAATGTCTCAAAAGCTAGACGATAATTTAACCCGGGAATATTTTTTCGATCACGCAAACGATTGGGTGCGTGACGGCTACGATCCTGAAAATGCCCGAGTATATCCGACACCATTCCATCGTGCGCGAGTTGTATGTCGAATTCTAGAGAACAAAAGCGGCGCTCAAAAAATTGCCGACATCGGGTGTGGAGGCGGAAACCTTGCGATTATGCTGGCTGAACGAGGCCATCAGGTTACAGCTTGTGACCGGTCTCAGAAAATGCTCGATATCGCAAATGCCTCGGTCTCTAACAAGAAGGCCGATGTGCGTGAACGCCTTGAGTTTGTCTGCGCAGACATAAATGAGGATATGAATCTCGATAAGGCAGCTTACGATAGTCTGTTAGCAATGGGAGTAATTGGATATCTGCCGTCAGATAATGTGTTGTTTGAAATTGCAAAAAAAGCCCTGAAGCCCGGAGGGATGTTTCTCGTTTCGTGCAGAAATCGTTTGTTTAATATGGTTAGTTTCAGTGATCGCACACGGAAAGAAATCGAAACAGGTGAAGCTCTTTCATTACTTGAAGAAATTGACAGACTTTATCATCCCGTATCCCCCAACGATGCACTGAATCTGCTGCAAAAAATCGAAAATAATTCCAGATCTGCATCAAGACTGGAATTTGATCACGAAGAGCTGCCGCAAAAGGACAAGGACGCTCAGGTTGATGGAAATATGGCATTCGAACCCCGTCAGCAAACTCCGGAGAGTATGGCCCTAACTGCTTCCCATCACGGGTTTGAGGTTGTATCCCAGACCGGTATCCACCCGCACCTCATCGACCCAAGGATGAATCGGTTACTGCCAAGTGGTGTTTTCAACAGATTAACCGAGGCCGCTGAAGTTTTTGAGTCCCTGCCTATCGGGCTGATCTGGAGCTCGGTGTTCATAGGGGCCTATCGGCTGCAATAATCCCAAATATTTTTTGTTTCTCGACCATCGCCCAACCCTCGTCGAGGGGAATCATATGACCAATATCGATTCCACCGAGGGTGACAGAGTTCTGTAATTATTGTCACGAAGATAACCATTGGGACATTTTTTCAGAATCATTAACTCAGTTTATTTTTCAAACCAATTTGAACATTCGACAATGGAGCTACGAAATGAAAACAAGCGCTTATACTGAAAGTAAAAATGATCACCAATATACGGAGCTGGAAGGCCATATTTCAGAATATTTGCCGACCCTGCAATTTGGCATAACCGAGGGCCTGCAGCCGGGGGATCATGTTCTCGACATTGGCTGTAATAATGCACGCCTTTACAATACGGCCAAAGGTGTCCACGGCGATATCAAATATACGGGCGTCGATGTCGATGGCCGGGCAATTGAGCAGGCCAGGAGCAAGTATCCGGAAGCAGAATTCATTTGCGATGCCTATCCGACCCCCCAACTTGATGGGCGGCAGTTTGATGCAGTTGTATCCGTCGCGGTCTTTACGATGTTCACTAACTGGAGAGAGTCTCTGGCAATGATTGCCCAGCAGGCAAAACAAAGAATTGTGCTGGATCTGGCCCTCACAATGGACTTTCCGACCGTTGATGACCCTGATTTATCTTATAACTATTATCTGGATTCTGGCGAGCGAGTGCCATTTGTGATTCAAAACGTAATGCACTTTGTCAATTATTGCTTTACCGAGCACGTAAATGCGGGAAATGTCGAGATAAAGGTATCTCGTCCGACCACGACATCTTCATTTTTCGGCGTGCCATATGAAAGCCTTTTGCGCGGCGTTGCTGTTATTACCAAGGATACAACAGGCAAGCCAATATTCGGGAGCCAGACTAAAATCGGAAATCCGGAATTCATGGCCAATATCAACAGGGATGATTTCCGATTGGGCAAGGCGTCGATTGATATCGATGGAGAATATACGCAAATCTATCCCAAGGCGGTGTTCTGATAGGCCGCAAATGCTGCGACGGGGCACATGTGCCTTTGTGACAGAGGGTAAGTTTGTGACTGAATTCCGAACAGCTTGCGCCAAATTCATACCGTTGAATTTAGCGCGTTGCCCCCTCATTCCGGCGACGGTTGCGTATAAGGTGCAGTGTTTCCGTAACCTCTTCGTGGCGCCGGGATAATTGCTGCATAAGCCGGGCATCATTCTGATATGCGATAAGGGGTTCTTCCCATTCTGAAAATTTTTGAATTTTGGAAGTGGACCAAGATATCTTGAAGCGTTCAAACCTAAATTTACGGGTTTGAACTGTTTCCCGCAGTCGAATTTAATATTAGTGAGATAATATGAGAGATGTGATCAACCAAGACGAAATGACGTTGTCTGATCCCTTGCCATTGAAGCCGCTGAGCGGGCACCTGAATACAACTTATAAACGGTTTGTCCTTGTAACAACTCCAAGGCAGCTCTCTGGGTTGGGTCCGACTGATGAGGACACGCTTGTTGTTTCCTGTGACTGGCTTCTATGGCAAAAGGAAGCAGCAAACGGGCGTCATTGCGTCTTCTATGAACTCGGTTTGCTGGAGTGGGATGAGCCAAATGACATGGCCAGCAATCTCTATCTTCACTCACACGATTGGCTTCATGAGCTGCCAGCTGACCCGACCGTTTTTCATGGAGTATCTCTTGGCAATATGTTGAGTGCAGATATTTCCAACTGTTTGATGAGCTACCATCGTATTCATCGGTCCCTAGAAGGTTTGATATCGCTATTTTCGCCCGAGGAAGTTCACTTTTTTGGGTTTCAGAATGATATCAATGTATTGCCTCGGGAATTGCAGGCACAAATAGTTGCAGCCATTGCAGATGAGAATGGCCTCACATTTACGGACATGCTGTCCGGCTCAGGCCTGCTGGAGGACATTGGCGACGTCGCTGACCGTCCATCTGTGTTGGGGAATACGCCAACACCATTTGCCAAGCGGGCTGCGCTTGGTGCCTATACATATGTTCTAGAGGTGCTGTCGATGATCAGAAGTGCCATTGCACACCGCGGAAGAAATAGAGTCCTATTACAGTTAAACACAAAGGTAATGCAGGCCCTTCTCGATAGCTACGATACCTCTCCGTTTTCAAATCAGGTTCAGCCTATTGTTTCCAGCCGGACCGCTCCCAAACAGACCAAGAGTATTATCAAGGGGTTGTTGGGAGGCATTTTTTATGCGCGCCCGAGAAGCGGGTCATTGTCATCGTCCCAGCGCCAATCGTTAGCCGTCATACGGGCGGATTTAAACACATTGCTGTCGCAGCAAGACGTCAGCATCGAAACAGCAATTGTCCACGCCTATATTCGTGAAACGGTCCTTGATACAGACGTGCTTGAGCAATTGGCCGAAACCGTAATTTCAGCGGAAAGAATGCTCCGATCTTTTCGACCTGACCGAATTGTTGTTGATGGGGTCCGCAACGCCGGTCACCGCGCGTACATGGAGTTGGCGAAAAGCGCAGGCGCAAAAGTAGATTATATTTGGCATAGCCCCTTCCTCTCTTCGCGCCTCAGAATGGATGCTCTTGGCGGCGACCCAAGAACAGAACCGCTTGTCGACAGATGCCTGAGTTGGGGTCAGCTAAACGATGCGTGGCTGGAAAACATTGAGGCTTATCAGCCGCGAGTCCGGGTTGGTAGCCCATTAAGTGCGCGCTATCAAATTGCAGAAACCTCTCAGGTGCCCGATCATTCAGAAAGAAAAAATGCGGTCATTTTACAATATACACCGCAAATTCAGGATTTGACTGGCTTGAACACCAATATGTATGAATTCACATTGCGGTCCATTCGAGTTCTTAAAGAGGCGGGATTCAAGAATATTCGTTTCAAATTGCACCCAGGCCGGGATCGTTGGAAAAAAGAGTACTTTGAAGCGATTATGAAACATTGGGACATGGACGTGAAGGTTCTGAAATCAGAACCGTTACATGAGAATATTGTGTGGGCAGATGTGTTGATTGGGCCAATACAATCAAGCTCGGTTTACGAAAGTCTGGCTGCCGGAAAACCGTACTTTCCCTTTTTGATTCCACCGACATTTACCATCGCGGATTCCTTTGGCAATTTTCCATTGATAGCCAGTCTCGATGATTTGGAAAATAGTTTAGAAAACTGGCATTGGGAGCCAGCTAACGAATTGGTGCAGGGCGTGACTGATCCTGATTGTACCAATGGTTTTTGGGGTGCCTTTGCGGCTGTATCAAATCCGATAGCCAGCATGAAAACAAATTGAATGATGGGGCCTCTTCAATGTTGAAATCCCGGCCTTGAAGGCTGCCGGGGCGTGTCTTTGACATACAAAGAAGTAGTCTCATAATGCGGCCGGTATTTTTCGTTAAAATATTGATTTATTTAGTTAAATTGTGGGAACGGTGCCCACTCAAATTAGACAGGAGAAATTTTACATGTCATCAGATGTAACAGACATTTTGTTGAAATCACTGCGTACTGTAGATGAGAAAGTCTACAACAGGACAGACGTCGAGAGGCCCACCAAAGAGGTCTTCAAGCAAATGGGCGCTATGGTAACGAGCAGGATCACAAAGCAGGATATTGATATCTGCGATGTTGGTATTGGTGCTGGAGCATTTCTGTATTACTACTCAACCCTTTATCCTGAAGCAAATTTGTATGGCTTGGATATCTCAGAAAAACTGATAGACGAATCCCGGGCGGCAATGCCGAATTGTGAATATACACTCGGTAATATGGATGATCCGACGCACTACGACGAAGAAAAATTTGACGTCATATCATGTGTTGGTGCTTTTGCATGTCTTGATGACCCTCAGTTTGCGGTTGCCAACTTTTTGCGCTGGTTAAAACCAGGTGGAATTATCTTGATTGCGGATGCCTTTAATCCAGATCCGATTGATGTCATCATGCGCTATAAACTGTCCGACTCAGATCGCAAAGAATGGGAGTCCGGCTGGAATATTTTTTCGAACGAGACCATCGAAAAACATGCTCGGGCCGTCGGAATGCCAATAGAGATTGAATGGCATGACTTGCCAATGCCGTTTCCGATTAAAAAGACCGAAGATTCCATGCGCACCTGGACGGTTCAGATGGACGATGAGCCACATATGCGAATCAACGGGTCCTGCCAAATATTGTACACACAATGCGTTATTATTCGTAAAGGCACTGCGTAAGGATAAATTTGGCGTCGTTATTTGTTGCATCAGCAATACCTTAACAGAGTGATTTTGCTGATGCGGGTCGTTCTTCAGTCTTAATAGAGGCGGCGCTATACCATGAATATCGATCAAACGCAGGCAGCCCGAATTCTAGAGCGGAGTCAATTCGTCAGGAAGCGGGCCGCCAGTATTTGCCTGGCCCTTAAGACAGCTCTCGAATTACCGCAAGGTCTGATAGAATGAGGATCTGCGTGATATTGTAGCGTACAGGATTTTCATTATGTGCGGCTCGGTATTAAAATGCCTGACGCAAATTCAATTGAATTTGATATTGATCATACATACCTACATACCAATAAGTGTAGGTCGCTGTATATCAGGTGAGCGCCGCCAGCAAAAAATATGGCGTAAAGAGTCGTTATCTCTTATGGGGAAAATAGTTTGGAATTCTCACTGAATCTTCAGGAGCAATCATGATGAAGATATACTTGGCCGACCTTGCTAATCAACTGGTCGAACTCGACAACAAGTCAATTCCAATTGGTGTCGGGTATGTCGGTGCATATTGTAAAGAACAGTTCGGTGACGATGTTGACGTCACGGTATTTCGCACTTTTGAAAAGCTTAAGAGCGCAATTTTGCAGGCCACGCCCGACATTGTGGGTTTTGGCAGTTATGATTGGAATTTCAATCTATCATTAAAGGCAGCAAAGTTTGTAAAAGATTACAGCCCTAACTGTATTACCGTTATGGGCGGAGCAAATGTTGAACTCAACCCCAAAGACAATTCAATTTTTCTCGAAACATATCCGCAGATAGACTGTCTGGTTTATGGAGACGGCGAATTTCCGTTCGCTGAGCTTGTGGGGCTTATTCTCGAAAGCACTGGTAAGGCTCAGTCGATTGTTCAGCATGTGAAACAAACCCCTATAAATGGGTTACGCTCTCTGGTTAGCGGTGAGATCGTAATGGGGTTGCCGACAAATATAGTAAGAGATATGGATGAAATTCCATCTCCATACCTTACAGGATTATTTGACGATCTCCTGGATGGTTCCGATTTAATGCCGATCCTTCAAAATGTTCGCGGATGCCCTTATTTATGTAAATACTGTGTTTCAGGGTCCCAAAGCGGTAAAGTCAGGCACTTTTCGTACGAACGTATTGTTTCTGAGATTGAATACCTGAAAGAGCGGGCAAAAAACCGGTTTCTGCGCCTGTCTGATGATAATTTTGGAATTATTGAGCATGACGTTCGGGTTGGAACCTATATACGTGATTCGTTTGAAAACGAAGGTTATCCTGTTGGTCTGAAAGCATATTCCGCTAAAAGGCTTTCCGAACGAACGCGGCGGCTAGCGGTAATCTTAAAACCGTTGATGCTAATGTGTATTTCACTTCAAACGACGACACCTGAAGTTTTGAAGGCCACAAAACGCACATCGGCTACCAGTGAAGAAGCGCGTCAGGGATTGATGTTCGCGCGCGAGAATGGTATTGCAACAGCAACAGAATTAATTTTTGGTCTACCTGGCGAAACGCTTGAATCTATGAGGCAGGTGATCAATGCTACTGTCGCTATGCGCTTTGATTCCATCGCCATCAATGTCTTGTGGTTGTTAAAGGGAGCCGATCTACATCGCCCTGAAAATCGGGATAAATTTGGTTATAAAGGGAAATTCATGTTGGCGGAAAATGCCATTACCTTGGATGATCAGTTTATTAGTACCGAATCTGATGAAATTGCCGTTCAGTCCAATTATTTTTCCTATGAGGATTGGAAACGGTTTCTGGTTTATGAATTTTTACTCAAAATGTGTTACCATTACGGTTACGCGAAAGACCTTCTGCTTCATGCCTTGAATGCAGGCGTCTCAACAACCTCTTTGTTTGATGAAATTTTGGACAATCCGGACCAATATCCCCGGGTGTCGTCAATGGCTTACGCTTATCAGGAAAATTATACAAAAAACATGTATGATTCCAGAGAGGCGTTGGCGAAAGATATACAGGCACGCGTCAGCGAGTTAAGGGGCGATAAAGAGCGGACGGTCTCACTGAGCAAACACCGAATGTTATATGCGTTTATTGTTGACGCATTTTTTGACGATAAAGATGATAACTTCCTCCGGGAAATTCAGGGCGCAACTCTTGCGCTGTACTCTGGAGATGATCGGGCGGAATTTGAGCAAGAATCAAATCATTTGCTTCAGTTCTCCCGCAAAATGATTATCAATCCTAGGGTTGAATTCAAGTCAGAGATTCGCATCGACAGCACTTATGACATTGCATCTTGGATTGATGATGGCTACCTAAAGCCTCTTTCTGAATACGCGTTTGAGACCCCTCGGGAATTTTCGTTGACATCAAGGAATGAGTTGTCCGTAAGGTCGGCAATGCAAAGGGATAGAGCCCAAAACCGGGCGGATTGTTATAATTTTTTCCGATATATGAACTCATCATTGATGCGGAGAAGCATTCAGCTGAGTGACCGCGTCCATGATCAAGGGCAAATTGCAGAAGGTCGGCACCCTCATTACAACCATCCACATTGAGAAACGCTTGAATTGTTGAGTGGTCAGGTATGATTGTATAAAGGCGCAAGTCAAGGTGAGATGTATAGCAGGGCTATCGCATTTGAACGGGACTGATGAGTTCGAGTAGGAATTTGTCATTCCATGCGGCTCTTTTGAGTTTTGCCCGATTTGAACCTTTTGATTGATTTCTTTGGATAAGATTGAGGGCCATGTGGCGGATAGTAG